>JAJTHJ010000043.1 GCA_021298875.1 Burkholderiales bacterium
TCGGTGATCGGTGATCGGTGATCGGTGATCGCCACAATGGGTTGAGTCATGGATCATCGCCCGGGCGGGCATCGTATGGATAGCGCCGCCGTGTCGTCGTGGATCGCACACTTCGCGCAGCTTGTCGCTCCGGCAAGCACGGTGCTCGATGTGGCCTGTGGCGGCGGACGCCATGCCAAGTTCCTTGCTGCGCGCGGTTGCCGTGTCGATGCCGTCGATCACGACGCCGCGTTGGCGGCGCAGTTCGCCGGTTGGCCGGCGATCCGCTTTCTCGCCGCCGACATCGAAGCCGGCTCCTGGCCTTACGCTGGCCGCAGCTTTGACGCGGTGATCGTCACGAACTACCTGAACCGGCCATTGCTGCCGATGCTTGCCGCGGCGATCGCGCCGGGTGGGGTGCTGCTGTACGAGACGTTTGCCGTCGGCCACGAGCGTTACGGACGGCCGCGCAACCCGGACTTTCTGCTGCGGCCGCGCGAACTGCTGGCCGCGTTTGCCGACCTGCATGTGCTGGCCTTCGAAGACGGGGTGGTCGCGCAGCCTGCGCCGGCGCGGGTGCAGCGGCTGGCGGCAGTGCGCGCGAGCGCCGACGATCACGCCCGGTTACAACTCGCTGCACCGGCTCCGGAGGGGCACGCGCTGTAAACTCGCAGCTACCATATTCAGTCCATAGCAAGAGTTCACGCATGATCAGCGGCAGCCTAGTGGCGATCGTCACCCCGATGCATGAAGACGGGTCGATCGACTACGACTCGTACCGGCGCCTGATCGAATGGCACATCGCCGAGGGCACCAACGGCCTCGTCGCCGTCGGCACCACCGGCGAGTCGCCGACCGTCGATCCGCAAGAGCAGGGCGAACTGATCCGCGTGGCGGTGGAAACCGCCGGCAAGCGCGTGCCCATCATCGCCGGCACCGGCGCCAATTCGACGCGCGAAGCCATTGAGTTCACCGAGTACGCGAGAAAGGTCGGTGCCGACGCCTCGCTGCAAGTCGTGCCCTACTACAACAAGCCGACGCAGGAGGGCTTGTACCGGCACTTTTGCGCGGTCGCGGAGGCGGTCGATCTGCCGGTGATTCTGTACAACGTGCCGGGGCGGACGGTGGCCGACCTGGCCACCGACACCACCGTGCGGCTGGCGCAGGTGCCCGGCATCGTCGGGCTGAAGGACGCCACCGGCGACCTAGTGCGCGCCACCGACCTGCTCAAGCGCCTGCCCAAGCACTTTGCCGTCTACAGCGGCTGCGACGACAGCGCGCTGCTGCTGATGCTGCTGGGCGGCCATGGCGTGATTTCGGTCACCGCCAACGTCGCACCGCGGCTCTTTGCCGACTTCTGCAAAGCCGCGCTGGCGGGCGATCTGGAGCAGGCGCGGGCGTTGAACAACCGGCTGTTGCCGCTGAACACCAAGCTCTTCGTCGAGGCCAACCCGATCCCGGTCAAATGGGCGTTGCAGCGGATGGGTCGCATCGGCGGCGGCATCCGCCTGCCGCTGGTGCCGCTGTCGGCGACGCAGCAGCCGGTGCTGGAAGCGGCACTTCAAGAGTCCGGTCTGCTGTGACCGGCGAGGGAGAACGAGCGATGCGCACGGGTGTGCAAACGATGCGCGGTACGGCGCTGGCCCTGCTGTCCGTCGCCTTGGCGGCGTGCAGTTCGCTGGGGTTGGAAAGCGACAAGATCGACTACAAGGCCGTCGACCGGCAAAAGCCGCTGGACATCCCGCCCGACCTGACGCAACTGCCGACCAACGACCGCTTTGCCGTTCCGGGAGCGGTGTCGGCGTCGGAGTTGCAGGCGCGCCAGCAGGCGGTGCGTCCGGCGGCCGCGACGGCACCCGCCGCGGCGGCCAATGCGACCCCGGCTGCGGCGGTGGCGGGCAACGTCGTTCCGCCTGGCCAGGTCGCGCGGCTGGAGCGCAGCGGCTCGCAGCGCTGGCTGGTCGTCAACCTGCCGCCGGAGAAGACGTTCGAAGAAGTTGTCGATTTCTGGCGCTCGGTCGGGCTCGGGGTCGAGCGCGAGAACCCGCAGACCGGTGTGATCGAAACCGTGTGGGCGGAGAACCGCGCCAAACTGCCGCAGGACATCATCCGCAGCACGATCGGCAAGGTCTTCGACTTCGCCTACTCCACCGGCGAGCAAGACAAGTACCGTGCGCGCATCGAGCGCACGGCCGACGGCAACTCCGAGGTCTTCATCAGCCATCGCGGCATGATCGAGGTCTACGCCGATAGCGAGAAAGTCACCACCCGCTGGCAGCCACGCCCGGCCGACCCCGAACTCGAAGCCGAGATGCTGCAACGCCTGGCGACGCGCTTGAATCAGCCCGCCGGTCAGGCCACCGCCGCCCGCCGCCCGCCCGCCGGCTCCGCCGGTGCCGCTACGGCCGCCGCCAGCACGCCGGAGACGACCCGCATGGTGCAAAGCCCCGACGGGCGCAACGTGCGCTTGCAGGTGGACGAGAACCTCGATCGCGCGTGGCGGCGCGTCGGCCTGGCGCTCGACCGCGGTGGCTTTACCGTCGAGGACCGCGACCGGGCGCGCGGCTTCTATCTGGTGCGTTACCTCGATCCCGACTACGAGGCCAAGCAGCGGGAGAAGCAGGGTTTCTTCTCACGTCTGTTCGGTGGCGAGGCGAAGGTCGAAGCGCCACAGTTTCGCGTCCAGCTGACCGATGCCGGCAACGGCCGCACCGACATCGCCGTGCTGGACAAGGACGGCAATCCGACCATCGGCTCCGCCGTGGATCGGATGCTCGCGCTGTTGCGCGACCAGCTGCGCACGTAACGCGCGGGTGGCGCGCCGCGTGCTGCGCTTCTGCTCGCTCGGCTCCGGCAGCGCTGGCAACGCCCTCGTCGTCGAGGCGCGCAATGGCTTGTGCACGACCCGCATCCTGGTCGATAACGGCTTCGGCTGGCGGGCGCTGAACCAGCGCCTGCACCGTGCAGGTCTGACCTGCGCGTCGCTTGACGCGATCATCGTCACGCACGAGCACGGCGACCACAGCGGCGGCGTGCATGGCGTGCTGCGGCAGACCGATCTGCTCGTGTATGCGTCGGCGGGTACGGCAGCCGCGGCCGGCTTCAAGCGCGCGGCCCGCTGGCGCCCGTTGCAGGCCGGCGTCACCACCGATCTGGGTGGCCTTGCCATTCATCCCGTCGCCGTCCCGCACGATGCGGCCGAGCCGTTGCAGTTCGTCTTCGACGACGGCGACCGCCGCCTCGGGTTGCTGACGGACACCGGGATGCCAACGCCGAGCATCGCCAGTGCGCTGTCCGGCGTCGCGGCGCTGATCCTCGAATGCAACCACGACGAGGACCTGTTGGCCCAAAGCTGCTATCCGCCGTTCTTGCGGCAACGGATCGCTGGCGACCACGGGCACCTGTCCAACCGACAGGCCGCGCAGTTGCTGCACGCGATCGATCGCCGCCATCTGCGGCAGATCGTCGCCGCACATCTGAGCCGGGAGAACAACCGGCCCGAACTGGCGCAGGCCGCACTGGCGAAGGCCGTTGGAGGCGATCCGGAAGATATCGCCGTCGCCGATCAGGACCGCGGTTCAGGCTGGCTCGACGTGTAGCGACGCCGGCGTGGGTGGAGCTCTCCGGCGCCCTGTGGCGAAGCGCAGCAAGGGTGCGGGTGATCCTCGGGCCCGGTGACCTGGCCGACGCTGTCGGCAGACGCACGCGGGCAGGATCAGCAGAAAAAAGGGCCGTCTAAGAGGCCCTTTTTCATTCGCGGCGAACGCGCTTACTTCTTGACCGCTTCCTTCGTCTTGTCGGCCGCGTCCTTGGCGACTGCCTTGGCCTTGTCGGCAGCCTCCTTCGTCGCGTCCACTGCTGCGCCAGCGGCCTCTTTGGTGGCGGTCGCGGCCTTGTCGGCGGCTTCCTTGGTTGCGTCTACTGCCTGCTTCGTGGCATTGGCCGCGGCATCGGCAGCTTCCTTGGTGGCGGCCGCAGCTTTGTCCGCGGCTTCTTTGGTTGCGGCAGCAGCCTTGTCAGCGGCTTCCTTCGCGGCATCGGCAGCCGTCGGAGCGGGCTTGCCGCAAGCGGCCAAAGTTGCGACCACGATCGAGGCAAGAATCAAGGACTTCTTCATGGCAATACCTTTTTGGAGTCGGGGTGAACGGTGATCTCGTAGAACCAATTTGCACCAGCCGGCGTGGGCCGTTTGGTGAAAGGGCGCGCAGTATATCCGCTTTGCTGCGGCGCACTACGGGTTTTCTCTAAAGGAATTGCTCGACAAGGCTCACAGTCCGAGCAGGGACACCGGCAGGTTGTGCCCCGCCATTTGCCATCGGCGATCGAAGCCGGCGATGGCCGCCTGCACGCGCGCCGGTTCGTCGGTGAGCGAGGCAGTGCCCGTGGTCTGGGCGGCGGCGGCGTCGAGCAACCAGAGCGAATCGACCGCAGCGAAGCTGTCGTTACCGACCGGATCGTCGGTGCCAGCGACGCGCAACTCGAGCGCGTGCGGCAACAGCCGTTGCAGCGCGCGCAGGCGGTCGGCGCGACGCTCCAGCCATTCGACTTCGTCCACCAGGCACTGGACCCGCGCCGTGCGCCGCGCGAGCAGGAAGGCCTTGAGCGCCTCGACCGTCGCCCGGCTCGACAAGCCGAAGACGGCCAGGTCGCGATCGGCGTAAATCAGCCGCTGCCGGCCCACGCTCAGCATTGCCTGCACGTGTGCGGCAATAGCCGTCGGCCCGGCCACGGGGCCGCGTTGCAGCGTCGCTGGTGGTGAGGGCGGGTGGTCCATCAGCGTGGGCCGAGCCAGCCGGCCTGGAGCCATTCGCCCAGCAGGCCAAGCACGGCCGGCGAGAGCGTGCGGCACTGTTCCGCTTCCAGCATGCGGCGGTCGGCCAGCGCGCGTAGGACGGCTGCGGTGCCGGCCGTGGCCCGGTGCACTTCGCCATTAATGCCGAATAGCCGGCCCGAATACATCAGTCGCGTGCGCGGGTCGAGCCGCACGCCGTGCGTGCGGATCAGCGCGACGCGCTTCGACGCCGGCAAGCGCTGCGCAGTGAACACGGCGTCCCCTTTTGGCTCCGACAGTGCCGCCAGCAGCAGTTCGCGGGTGTCGGTGAGCGTCGGGCGCAACGCGCAAAGCTTGCTCCGGGCCTGGTCGATCAGCGTCGGCGGCAGCGCAGCCGGGCGCCGCGTCGCCGGCAGGCCCGGGTCGGTCAGGTTGGCGCGCCACCCAGGCTGCACAGTGAGGGCGTCGAGCCAGCGTTCGGCCAGATCGCCCAGCGTCGGCGCGCGAAAACCGACCGAGCAGGTGATGCAATCGCCGCCGACTGCCGTGCCCTCGTGGGCGACGTTCGGCGGCAGGTAGAGCAGATCGCCCGGCTCCAGCACCCACTCCTCGGTCGGGCGAAAGTCGGCCAGGATCTTCAGCGGCAGCCCCGGCACTTCGGCCAGATCGCGCTGCCGGCCGATCCGCCAGCGGCGCCGCCCCTGCACCTGGATCAGGAACACGTCGTACGAATCGACGTGCGGCCCCACGCCGCCGCCGTCGCTGGCGTAACTGGCCATCAGATCGTCGAGCCGCGCATCGGCGATGAAGCGGAAGCGCGCGAGCAACTCCGCCGCCGCCGGGACCCAGGCTTCCAACCCCTGCACCAGCACCGTCCAGCCGGGCCGCGCGGGCGAAGGCAGCCGCGCCAGCGGCCCGTGCTTGAGCTGCCAGCGCCCGTCGGTGGCGGTCACCAGCCGCGACTGCACCTCGGCCCGCCGGGCCAGCGCGAACAGCGTGGCGCGATCCACCGGCGGCGGCAGTGCCGGCAGCGCGCCGCGTACCAGCAGCGGCCGGCGCTGCCAAGTGCGGCGCATGAACTGCGCCACCGGCAGGCGGCCGAGATGGGTCAGAGGCTGGGGCAGATTCGTCATGGTGGGACAATAAGCCAAGGAGAGCGGCGATGAAGATCGAACCTGGCACGCTGGTGCGGCTGCACGTGAAGATGTACGACGCGCAGGGCAATCGGCTCGAAGAAAGCGACGCTCCGCTCGTCTACCTGCACGGCGCGCAGGACATCTTTCCGCGCATCGAGGCCGCGCTCGACGGGCAGGAGGAAGGGTTCGCCACCTCGCTGCTGCTGCAACCGGAAGACGCCTTCGGCGACGACGATCCGGCGCTGCTGCATCTGGTGCCGGTCGCGCAACTGGGCGAGGGCGCGCGGCTCGGCCTGCGCTACGACCGTCTACCGGGCGCGGCGCCCGATGGCCGTATGTACACGCTGATCGACCTGGCCGATGGGATGGCAGTGCTCGACGGCAACCATCCGCTGGCCGGCCGGGCGCTGCGCTTCGACTTGCGCGTGCTGGGCGTGGAGCGGGCCGATGCCGACGAGCTGGCCGCCGCATCGGTGCCCGACTTTCTGCGCCCGCTCGCCGCGCACGAGGTGCACGGCGGCGGAGGCCGCGCACACTGATCAGCGCTCGCGGCGCGCCAGCTCGCGCAGTTCCGCCAGCAGTTGCCAGGCCTCGCGCGGCGACAGGGCGTCGGGGTCGAGGGTGGCGAGTTTTTCCCGCAGTGGGTCGGGTGCGGCGATCGGGGTCTCGGTCACAGCCGCAGCAGCGGCGAAGAGATCCAGCTGCGGCCGTTCGCCGGCGGCGCGCTGTTCCATCGCCACCAGCAGCCCGCGCGCACGCCGGATCACGGCGGGCGCCACACCTGCCAACTGCGCCACGGCCAGCCCGTAACTCTGGCTGGCCGGACCGTCGCGCACCTCGTGCAGGAAGACGACCTTGCCGCGCGCTTCGGCCGCCGCCACGTGCACGTTGGCCACGGCCGGCAGTTGCTCGGCCAGTTGCGTGAGCTCGAAGTAGTGGGTGGCAAAGAGCGTGCAGCAGCGGTTACGCTCCGCGAGTTCGTGGGCGATGGCGCCGGCCAGCGCCAGGCCGTCGAAGGTCGAGGTGCCGCGGCCGATCTCGTCCATCAGCACCAGCGTCTGCTCGGTGGCGGCATTGAGGATCGCCGCGGCTTCCGTCATCTCGACCATGAAGGTCGAGGCGCCGCGCGCCAGGTCGTCGGCTGCGCCGATGCGGGTGGCGATGCGGTCGATCGGCCCCAGCCGCGCGCTCGCCGCCGGCACGTAGCTGCCGCAACAGGCGAGCAGCGCCACCAGGGCGATCGACCGCATGTAGGTGGACTTGCCGCCCATGTTCGGTCCGGTGATCACCAGCAGCCGGCGCGCGGGGCCGAGGCGGCAGTCGTTGGGCACGTAGCTCTCGATCTCGCGCTCGACCACCGGATGGCGCGCTCCGGCCACCTCCAGCCCCGGCGCGTCGGTCAGCTGCGGGCGCACCCAGCGCATCGCCTGCGCGTGGCGGGCCAGCGCAGCCAGCGCATCGAGCGTGGCCAGCGCATCGGCGGCGCGCAGCAGCGTTGCGATGTGCGGTGCCAGCGCTGCGAGCAGCGCCTCGTACA
>JAJTHJ010000352.1 GCA_021298875.1 Burkholderiales bacterium
CGAGTCGCTCGCACCGCAGGAAAAGCTCTTTACCTGATTCACTGTGTACACTGCGTTCACCCTGCGGTGTTCGCGCAAAGGCCTTTGTGTTCCTTGAACCTATGCGCTGTGCGCAAGGTTGCCGGGCTCGCGGCGCAGTGCGATCGGCACGCGTCTGCCGAACCTAAGCGACGTGGACGGCGACCACCCTGAACCGATGGTTCAGGACGATCGGCCGGGCGGCACTGGCGGGGCCTCATTCGACGGCGCCGGCCTTCGCGGGCTGGCGCCTTTTTCTTCTTGCTCGCGTCAACGACGATGGCCTACTGGCTGGTGAAGTCCGAACCGGACGAGTGTTCGATCGACGATGCACTCGCCGCGCCGGACCGCATCGTGCCTTGGACGGGTGTGCGCAACTACCAGGCGCGCAACTTCATGCGCGACGCGATGCGCGTCGGCGACGGCGTGCTGTTCTACCACTCCAGTTGCGCAGAACCGGGCATCGCCGGCCTGGCCGAAGTCGCCTCGGCGGCCTATCCGGACGCCACCCAGTTCGACCCCGCAAGCCCCTACTACGACGCCAAGTCCACTCCCGAGGCGCCGCGCTGGCTGCTCGTGGACATTCGAGCGGTGCGCAAGACGCGGCTGGTCTCGATCGCCGAACTGCGCGCCCACCACGAACTCGCCGCGATGGCCGTGCTGCGGCGGGGCAACCGGCTGTCGATTACGCCGGTCGCGGCATCGGAGTGGCGCTTCATCGTCGCGCGGCTCGCCGACGCGCCCACCGCATGACGCTGCAATCGGTCGCCGTGCTGCTAGCCGCCGGCGGCGTGATCGGCTACCTGGCCGGACTGCTCGGCATCGGCGGCGGCGTGCTGCTTACCCCGGTAATGATCCTGGTGCTCACGGCGCAGCACTTTCCGCCCGAACATGTGGTGCACGTGGCGATCGCTACCTCGCTGGCGACCATTCTCTTCACCTCGATCTCGTCGGTACGTGCGCACATGAAGCACGACGCGGTGCTGTGGCCGGTGGTCGCCACTCTCGGCCCCGGCATCCTGCTCGGATCGCTGGCCGGAGCGCAGATCGCCGGCTGGCTACCGGCGCGCGCGCTGGCCCTGCTGTTTGCCCTGTTCGTCCTCTTCATGGCCACGCAAATCCTGCTCGACCGCAAGCCCTCGCCGCATCGCGAACTGCCGCCTGCGGCCCCGCTGGTGGCGGTCGGCGGCGGCATCGGTGCGCTGTCCAGCCTGGTCGGCGCCGGCGGCGGCTTCGTCTCTATCCCGTTCATGCTCTGGTGCAACGTGCCGATGGGCAAGGCCGTCGGCACCTCGGCGGCGCTCGGCTTTCCGATCGCCGCTGCCGGTACGGTCGGCTACATCGTCGCCGGACTGCGCGAGAGCGGCTTGCCGCCCGGCACCTGGGGTTTCATCTATCCGCCGGCGCTGCTGGCAGTGGCGGCAGCCAGCACGCTTACCGCCCCGTTCGGCGCGCGGTTGGTGCATCGCATCCCGCGCAAGACGGCGAACCGTATCTTTGCCAGCTTGCTCTACACGGTCGCTGCGTTCATGGTCTACAAAGTCACCCGCGCGGCCTGATGTCGGTCGACGCCAACGCCGGGGGCGATATTGGCCGCTGCCGGCGCTTGTTGTTTACCGATCGCCGGCCGGGCGACCATAATCGAATCTCGCGGGGTCGTCGGGAGAACGTCCATGGTTGCTCACCTCATTGCCCGAATTGCCGACACAATGGGCCGGGAACTCGCCAAGCGCGGCACGGTGCGCACCTACCCGCGCAACACGATTCTCGTCAACGAAGGCGACCGCGCCGACTCGCTGTTCGTCGTCCTCGAAGGTAGGGTCAAGGTCTATGTGGCCGAGCCGTCCGGGCGGGAGATGGTGCTGGGTTTCCTCGGCCCGGGCGAATACTTCGGTGAGATGGCGCTGGACGGCAGTCCGCGCTCGGCCTCGGTGATGACGGTGGAGCCGACCACCTGCTCGGTGGTGACGCATGCGCTGTTGCGCGAGGCGATTGCCGCCGACCCCGACGTGGCGATGAACCTGATCGGCAAGCTGATCGAGCGCGCGCGCTCCGCCACCGAAAGCGTCAAGAATTTGGCCTTGATGGACGTCTACGGCCGGGTGGCGCGGCTGCTGTTGTCGCTGGCCGTCGAGCAACCCGATGGCACCGCGGTCGTCCCGCAGCGGATGACGCAGCAGGACATCGCCGACCGGGTGGGTGCCTCGCGCGACATGGTCAGCCGCATCTTCAAGGACCTGACCGCCGGCGGGTATGTCGCCGTCAACGACCGCACGATCACAATCCTGCGCAAGCCGCCTGCGCGCTGGTAGCGGCGCGCTACGCCCGAAAGGCGTCGGCGTAGCGCTCGCGCAGCAGGTTTTTCTGCACTTTGCCCATCGCGTTGCGCGGCAGTTCGGGCAGCACCCACAGGCGCTTGGGCACCTTGAAGTTGGCGATCTTGCCCGTCAGCGCGCCGATCACCTGCGCCCCATCGACCGATTGCCCCGGCGCCGGCACTACCACCGCCGCCACCGCCTCGCCAAAGTCCGGGTGCGGCAGGCCGATCACCGCCGACTCGGCCACGCCGGGCAGTTCGTCGATGTAGCCCTCGATCTCCTTCGGATACACGTTGTAGCCGCCGGAGATGATCAGGCCCTTGCTGCGGCCGACCAACGTCAGGTACGACTCCGGCAGACCGGGGCCGCCCAAATGGCCGACGTCGCCCGTGCGAAACCAGCCGTCGGGCGTGAACTCCTCGGCGGTCTTGCCCGGCATGCGCCAGTAGCCGCGAAACACGTTGGGACCGCGCACCTGCACCTGACCGATCTCGCCCGTCGCGCACTCGCCGCCGTCGTCGCGCACCACGCGCACCGCCACGCCGGGCAGCGGCACGCCGACGGTGCCGCCGATGCGCTCGCGCGGCGTGCCGAAGTACGGGTTGGACACCAGCATTACCGTCTCCGACATGCCATAACGCTCGACGATCGTGTGGCCGCTGCGGCGCTTGAACGCGTCGAAGGTCTCCGCCAGCAGCGGCGCCGAGCCGGAGACGAAAAGCCGCATGTGCCGGCAAACGTGGCGGTCGAAGCCGTCTTCGGCCAGCAGCCGCGTGTAGTAGGTCGGCACACCCATGAAGACCGTGCATTGCGGCAGATAGCGAATCACCTGCCGGGCGTCGAAGCGGGGAAGAAAGATCGTTTTGGCGCCGGCCAGCAGCGCGGCGTGCAGCGCGACGAACAGGCCGTGCACGTGAAAAAGCGGCAGGGCATGCAACAGCACGTCCTGGCCACCGGCTTCGCGCTCCTCGCGGAAGCCCCAGAACTCATCGAGCGTGGCCGCGTTGGATGCGAGGTTGCCGTGCGACAGCATCGCGCCCTTGGAGCGGCCCGTGGTGCCGGAGGTGTAGAGAATCGCCGCCAGATCGTGCTGGCCGCGCCGCACGGTCGCAAACGAATCGGGGAACGGCGCGGCCAGCTCCAGCAGCGTGCCGTTGCGCCCCTCGCCCAGCGTGACCACCTGCACCACGCCGGCGGCGCGCGCGACGGGCTCCAGTTCGGCCCGCCGCTGCGGCGTGCAGACGAACACCGGCGGCTGCGCGTCGGCGAGGAAGTAGTCGATCTCCGAGCTCTGGTAGGCGGTGTTCAGCGGCACGTAGATCCAGCCGGCGCGCAGTGCGGCCAGATACAGCATCACCGCCTCGGGCGACTTCTCGGTCTGCACCGCGATCCGCGGCGGCATCCCTTGCGCGTCGGCGGCAGCACCCAGGCTCGCCAGCCAGCCGGCCAGCCG
>JAJTHJ010000279.1 GCA_021298875.1 Burkholderiales bacterium
GGTAGAGCAGCACGCCCACGCCCACGCGCATCGTGTCCAGCGCGCGCACCCGGGCATCGACAATCATCAGCGCCACTGCCAGCAAAGCAAAAAAGGCCAGCCGCGCGCGGGCCGGCACGCCCTGGTTGAAGAGGGGCGGGGGGGCGTGGTCCATCAAGCGATGATGGATGATGGATGATGGACGATGAGGCGGCAGTTCACCGAGACAGAGGTCGGCTCTACATCATCGCGCGCGCAGCGCGCATCATCGGCCGCAAGGCGGCCCGCATCCATCATGCGTTTGAAGGAAACGCTGAACAAGCGTAGCGAGCGCCCCGAGTTTGCCCCGAGGAGCGCAGGCGTACAAAGGCGTACGTTGAGCACCGCAGGGGCAAAATCGGGGCGCGCAGTAGCTTGGTCAGTGTTCCCTCAACCGTTGGCAAAGATCGACCCCAGCTTGTCCATGCGCTCCAGCGCCACGCCGCAGCCGCGCACGACACAGGTCAGAGGGTCTTCGGCCACCACCACCGGCAGGCCGGTTTCTTCCATCAGCAGACGGTCGAGGTCGCGCAGCAGCGCGCCACCGCCGGTCAGAACCATGCCGCGCTCGGCGATGTCGGCGCCGAGCTCGGGCGGCGTCTGCTCGAGCGCGATCTTCACTGCGCTGACGATCTGGTTCAGCGGTTCGGTCAGCGCCTCGAGGATCTCGTTGCTCGAGATGGTGAAGGCGCGCGGAATACCCTCGGACAGATTGCGGCCCTTGACTTCCATCTCGCGCACTTCGGACCCCGGGAAGGCCGAGCCGATCGTCTTCTTGATGTTCTCCGCCGTCGGCTCGCCAATCAGCATGCCGTAGTTGCGGCGGATGTAGTTGATGATCGCGTCGTCGAACTTGTCGCCGCCCACCCGCACGCTGCCCTTGTAGACCATGCCGCCCAACGAGATCACGCCGACCTCGGTGGTGCCGCCGCCGATATCGACCACCATCGATCCGGAGGCCTCCGACACCGGCAGCCCGGCGCCGATTGCGGCGGCCATCGGCTCCTCGATCAGGAAGACCCGGCTGGCGCCGGCGGCTTCGGCCGACTCCTTTATCGCGCGGCGCTCGACTTGAGTCGAGCCGCAAGGCACGCAAATGATGATGCGCGGGCTCGGCGCCAACAGCGACGAGGGGTGCACCATCTTGATGAACTGCTTCAACATCTGCTCGGTCACGTCGAAGTCGGCGATCACGCCGTCCTTCATCGGCCGGATCGCTTCGATGTTGCCGGGCACCTTGCCGAGCATCTGCTTGGCCTCGCGGCCGACCGCGCGGATCATCCGCTTGGAGTTGGGGCCGCCCTCCTGGGCGATGGCCACCACCGAGGGCTCGTCGAGCACAACCCCTTTGCCGCGCACGTAAATGAGCGTGTTGGCGGTGCCGAGGTCGATGGCGAGGTCGCTGGAGAAATAGCCGCGAAGAAATCCGAACATCGGAGCGTTGAAACCTTGTCAGCGAGCGTTATGGATGCGCTGCCGCGCGGACGCTGCAAGCGTCCGGCAAAGCGTTTTCCCGGGAGCGGCCTGTATTATTGCATCCCCCTCTGGAATGCCCCCTCTACGGGACTCCCGTCCCCATGTCACTTTCCCTCGACGACGTGCACCGGATCGCGCACCTGGCGCGCATCCACATCGACGATGTGCAAGCGCAGGCCACGCTCGCACAACTGAACGACATCTTCGCGATGATCGAAAAGATGCGCGCGGTGGACACGACCGGCGTGGAGCCGATGGCGCATCCGCTGGGCGGCACGCAGCGCCTGCGCGAGGACGCAGTGAGCGAAGCGGACGACCGCGCGGCCAATCTGCGCAATGCGCCCGAGCAGCAGGATGGGCTGTTGCTGGTGCCGAAGGTGATCGAATGAGTCGGGAGTTGGCGCACGCTTCGGTGGCGGAACTCGGCCGCCTGCTGGATGCGGGCAAGGTTTCCGCGGTGGAACTGGCGAACGTGGCGTTGGAGCGGATCGAAGCGCACCGCGATCTGAACGCCTTTCTCGACGTGCGGCCCGAGGTCACGCTGGCGCAGGCGCGCGCGGCCGATGCGCGGCGCGCACGCGGCGAGCGTGGCCCGCTGCTCGGCGTGCCGCTGGCGCACAAGGACATCTTCGTCACCCGCGACTGGGCGAGCACCGCGTCGTCGAAGATGTTGCAGGGCTACATGAGCCCGTTCGACGCGACGGTGGTCGCCAACCTCGCGCAGGCCGGCATGGTCTGCCTCGGCAAGCTGAACTGCGACGAGTTCGCGATGGGATCGTCCAACGAGAACAGCGCGTTCGGCAACGTGCTCAACCCCTGGGACAAGGCCGCGGTGCCCGGCGGCTCCTCTGGCGGCTCGGCCGCGGCGGTGGCCGCGCGGATCGCGCCGGTGGCAAGCGCCACCGACACGGGCGGCTCGATCCGCGAACCCGCCGCGTTTGCCGGCATCACCGGCACCAAGCCCACCTACGGCCGGCCGTCGCGCTACGGGATGATTGCCTTCGCCTCCTCGCTCGATACCGCGGGGCTGATGACCTATTCGGCCGAGGACTGCGCGCTCGTATTCAATGCGATGCTGGGCTTCGACCCCAAGGACTCCACCAGCATCGACCGCCCGCGCGAGGACTACACACGCAGCCTCAACGACGGCGTGCGCGGCCTGAAGATCGGCGTGCCGAAGGAGTTCTTCGGCGCAGGGCTGGCGCCCGATGTGGAAGCCGGCGTGCGCGCCGCGCTCGCCGAGTACGAAAAGCTCGGTGCCCGGCTCGTGGAGATCAGCCTGCCCAACGCCGAGCTCGGCATACCCGTCTACTACGTGGTGGCACCGGCCGAGGCAAGCAGCAATCTGTCGCGCTTCGACGGCGTGCGCTACGGCCACCGTGCCGCGCAGTACGACGACTTGATCGACATGATCAAGAAGAGCCGCTCCGAAGGCTTGGGCGCGGAACCCAAGCGGCGCATCCTGATCGGCACCTACGTGCTCTCGCACGGTTACTACGACGCCTACTTCATCAAGGCGATGCAGGTGCGGCGGCTGATCGCGCAGGACTTTGCGCGCGCCTTCACGCAATGCGACGTGATCGCCGGCCCGGTGACGACCAGTGTCGCGTTCGGCTTCGGCGAAAAGGCCGACGATCCGGTGGCGATGTACCTGGCCGATCTCTACACCGTGCCGGGGTCGCTGGCCGGGATTCCGAGCATGAGCCTGCCCTGCGGCTTCGGCGCGAAGAACCGCCCGGTCGGCCTGCAACTGATGGCCAATTACTTCGAAGAAGCGAAGATGCTCGGCGTGGCGCATGCCTACCAGCAGGCGACCGATTGGCACCGGCGGGTGCCGGCGGGGTATTGAGGCAGCCAACGATGCGCGTCGCCAGCGTCGCACCTCCCAGCGCCCAGTCTCTCGACGACTCGACGATCTTCGAGGGCGACGCACTGAACGCGCTCGCCTCGCTGCCGGACGAATCGATTCAATGCGCGGTCACGTCGCCCCCCTATTGGGGCTTGCGCGACTACGGCATCGCGGGACAGATCGGGCTCGAGGAGTCGTTGTCCCAGTACATCAACAGGCTGGTCGCGGTGTTTGCCCAGGTCGGTCGCGTCCTCAGGCCCGA
>JAJTHJ010000061.1 GCA_021298875.1 Burkholderiales bacterium
GCAGATAGGCGAGCGAGGGCGATACCGGCGCGTCGGTGTGCTTGCAATCGACGAAGGCGATCGGCGCGCCGTCGTGCAGCAGCACGAAGTCCACCTCGCGGCCGTTCTGGTCGCGGAAGTAGCGCAGTTGCAGCGCACGGCCCTGCGTGTCGATCTGGTACTCGACCCACTTGAGCAGGTGGCTCGCGACCAGGTTTTCGAAGCGCGCCGCCGGGTCGGCCACCGCGGTCCAGTCGTAGTGATAGTGTTTGCGCGCCTTTTGCAGCGCGCGCAGGCGGGCGCCGCCGCGGCCCGGCGTCCAGGGCGGCAGGCGGAAGATCGCGTACAGGCGGTCGAGCACGTCGAGCCGGCGCGCAAGTGTCGGGTGGCTCACCTGCAAGTCCTCGCGCAGCGCGTTGATCGACAGCGGGGCGCCGACTCGCGCCGGCAGCGCGGCGAGCAGCGCGTCGAGCTTGTCCAGATCGGAGATCGTTTCGAGGCTCGCCACCTCCTCGCGCACCAGCCGCTCGCGGTAGGCGAGCGACCAGCGCTGCGCCTGCGTCGCATTACCGCCGAAGAAGGGTTCCGGGAAGCCCGACAGTTCCAGCAACGCGGTGAGATCGGCGGCGCTGGGCACCGACCTCGGCCGCCGATAGCGGATGCCGCCGCAGGTGGAAGTAGCGGCCCCGCAGCGAGTCGCCGCCGTAGCGGTACAGATCGAGCCGCGCGCTGCCGGTGACGAGAATCCGGCGCTGGCCGCGGTACTGGTCGTACAGCCCTTTCAGGAAATTGCGCCAGCCGCGGTACTTGTGCAGTTCGTCGAAAAACCAGTCGGCGGTGGGCGGCAGTTGCCCGGCGACGAGCGCGCGGCGGTGCGCGGCGATGTCGTAATTGAGGTAGGCGCGCGGGTCGGCGACGATCGACTGGCCGAGCCGCGTCTTGCCGACCTGCCGCGGCCCGCCGAGGAAGACCATCTTGGTCGCCAGATCGGTTTCGATCTGCGCAGTGAGGTAGCGGCGGGCGGGGGTCACGGCAAATCGGTCTCGGTCGATTTCAGCCGAGGTTAAAACTTACCTGGGTAAATTTCAACTGAGGGTAAAAATTACCGGGCCGCGCTTTCGGCCCGCCGTGCGATCGCCGCCGTCATCGCGCGGAAGATAAACAAGTGCGCGGGGAACAGCGCGTACCAGTAGAGCAGCCCCCACACGCCGGCCGGGTGCCAGTAGGCGGTGACCTTGACCTCGGTGTGTGCGCCGTTGCGCGGCAGGACTTCGAACTCCAGGATGCCGCTGCCCGGCGCCTTCAGGCCGAAGTGCAGGGTCAGCCGGCGGTTTTCTTCGAGGCCGAGCACGGTCAGGTAATCGACCGTGTCGCCGATCAGCAGACGGTCGGGGTCGCGCCGGCCGACCGACAGGCCCGGCCCGCCGAAGAGCCAGTCGATCCACTCGCGGATGCGCCACAGCCAGGGCGCTGCAAAGTAGCGCGGCGGGTGGCCGATCGAAGTCACCACCTTCCACACCGCCGCAGGCGACGCCGCCGCGACCGCGCTGCCGCTGGCGCGCTTGGCGTAGTAGGCGTAGTCGTGGCGCCCGGCGCGGAACATGAAGACGCCCTCGGTCCAGCGCGCCGCCACGGTGTGATTGCGCTCGGCGTCGAGCGCCGCCTGGGCCGACTCCTTGAACGTCAGCAGCCGTTGCGGCACCAGCGCGCGCAGCGGCGCGTCGTTGGCCGGGATGTCATGCTTCAGCCCGCCGATCAGCGCGCGGCCGATGCTGGCCGGCACGGTGGTGATCAGCGCCAGCCAGTAGGACGAAAGCTGCGGCGTCAGCACCGGCACCTGGACGATCCGCGGGCGCTTGCCGACCAACTCGCCGAACTGCCGCATCATTTGTTCGTAGCTCAGGTAGTCCGGGCCGCCGGCGTCGTAGATTTCGCCCGCGGCTTGCGGCAGCGTGGCCACCCGCACCAGGTACTCGAGCAGGTTGGAAAGTGCAATCGGGCTCGACTTACTCGTCACCCAGCGCGGGGTGACCATCAGCGGCAGATGGAAGACGAGGTCGCGCATCACCTCGTAGGCGGCCGAGCCCGCGCCGACGATGATGCCGGCGCGCACTTCGGTCACCGGCACTGGGCCGGCGCGCAGCCGGTCGCCCGTCTCCTTGCGCGACACCAGATGCTCGCTGTCGGCGCGGCGCGGATACAGGCCGCCCAGGTAGACGATGCGCTTGACCCCCGCCGCTGCGGCCGCGGCGGCGAAGTGGTCGGCGGCTTCGCGGTCGACCTGGCCAAAGTTCTCGCCGGCGGTCATCGAATGCACCAGGTAGAAGGCGATGTCGATGCCTTCGAGCGCAGCCGTAAGGGTCGCGGGTTTCAGCGCGTCGGCTTCGACCAGTTCCACCCGCGGCCACTGGCGGGCGGCGATCACCTCGCGGTTGCGCGCCGCCGCGCGCACGCGCCAGCCTTCGGCCAGCAGGCGCGGCACCAGATAAGTGCCGATGTAGCCGCTGGCGCCGAAGACGAGGGCGTGAGGTTGAGGGGGCGAGGGTTCCACGGTTGGGTTGCTGGAGAGGGCCGCGCCGCCCGGCGCCGCACCGCGGCAGTATCGCAAACCGCGGCAACGGTCGCGGCTATGCTGCGCCCGCCGCGCAGACCTCGCGCGGGGATGCCGATCTTGGAAGCCCTCTTCGTCTCCGCCGCCCTCGTCGCCCTGGCCGAAATGGGCGACAAGACGCAACTGCTCTCCTTCGTGCTGGCGGCCAAGCTCAAGCGGCCGCTGCCGATCATCGCTGGCATTTTTGTCGCGACACTGGCCAATCACTTCGTCGCCGGTGCGGTCGGCGCCTGGCTGGCCACACTCGTGTCGCCGACGACGCTGAAGTGGATCGTCGCGATTTCGTTTTTCGTCTTCGGTGCCTGGGCGCTGGTACCGGACAAGTTCGACGGCACCAAGGAGTACTCGAGTCGCAGCGTCTTCATCACCACGCTAGTCGCGTTCTTCTTCGTCGAGATGGGCGACAAGACGCAACTCGCCACGGTGGCGTTGGCGGCCAAGTACCCGTCGCTGGTCGCCGTAGTGATGGGCACCACGCTCGGCATGCTGATCGCCAACGCGCCGGCGGTATGGCTTGGCGAGAAGCTCGCGCAGCGCGTGAATATGAAGGTGATGCGCTGGATCGCGGCGGGGCTGTTCGTGCTGATGGGTGTGCTGACGCTGGTGGCGGGCGACCGGCTATAGGCGCATGGACACCCGCTGGCTCGAAGACTTTGTGCTGCTCGCAGCCAGCGGCAGCTTTGCGCGCGCGGCGGAGACCAGCAACCTGAGCCAGGCCGCGTTTGGACGCCGCATCAAGGCGCTGGAAGCCTGGGTGGGCGTGCCGCTGGTGGATCGCAGCGTGGTGCCGCTGCGGTTGACCGCGCAGGGCAAGGTCTTTCGCGACGCCGCGGCCGAGGCGCTGCGCGTGCTGGACGAGGCGCGCGACACCCTGCGCGGCGCGGACGCCGGCGGCTGGGCGGCGGTGCGCCTGGCCACCGGTCGCTCGCTGTCGTTGAATTTCGTGCCCGATTGGTTCGAGCGGCTGCGGGCGCGCGACGCGGCGGTCGAAGCGCGCGTGCTGACGACCAGTACCGAGGGCATCTCGCTGCTCGTCGAAGGCGCGGTGGACGTGCTGCTGTCGTACTGGACGGCGGAGTTGCGCCTGCTCGACGAGATGGAGTTCGAATGGCTCCGACTCGGCACCGAGCGGCTGCTGCCGGTGAGCCTGCCGGATGTGCAAGGGCGGCCGCGCTACCCACTGCCGGGCCGCGCCGGCGCGCCGTTGCCCTGGTTGCGGGTGGCCGAGGCCACGCGCCAGGGGCAGGTGGTGGCCGCGCGTCTGGCCGCTCACAAGCCGCCGGCGAATCTGAAACCGGTGTACGAAGCGGATTTTTCCGAGGCGCTCGCCGATCTGACGCTGCGTGGGCTGGGCCTGACCTGGCTGCCCGAGCGTTTTGCCGCGCCGCATCTGGCAAGCGGCCGGCTGGCGCGCGCCGGCGACGACAGTTGGGATGCCAAGATGGAAATCCGCCTGTTCCGCCGCCGCAACAACCGGCGCTCGCCGGTCGAGCGGCTCTGGCGCGCGGCCGCCGCGCTCCCGGTCTGAGAGGCTGTGAATAAATCTACTGCGCGGCCCAATCTCGCGCCTGCGGTGCTCGCCGTACCGCGATGTACGGGTGCGCTCCTCGGGGCGATCTTGAGCCGCTCGCGACGATTTCTTCACAGCCTCTGAGCGGGCGCGGCTTGCGCCGCACGCAACGGACGTTGCGCGTGGCGCTGTTGCGTTGCTGCGCGGGGGCCGCGCATACTGCGCCACGGCTTTACCGACACCCACCCGGAGTCCTTCCATGTCTGCGAAAACTTCGCTCAGCGCCCTGATCGCGGCTGCACTCTGTTCGCTCTCGCTTGCTGCCACCGCGCAGGACCTGACCATCGGCCTGGCCACGCCGGTCACCTCGCTCGACCCGCACTTTCACAACCTGACGCCCAACAACAACGTGGCCGACCACGTGTTCGATAAGCTCGTCACCAAGGACGCGCGCGAGCAGTTGCGGCCGCAGTTGGCCGAGTCGTGGAAGACGGTCGACGAGGTCACCTGGGAGTTCAAGCTGCGCCGCGGCGTCAAGTGGCACGACGGCACCGAGTTCACCGCGACCGACGTGGTGGAGACGATCAAGCGCATTCCCAACGTGCCCAACAGTCCGGCCTCGTTTGCCACCTACACCCGGCCGCTCGCCGATGTGACTGCGGTGGACAAGCACACGCTGCGCATCAAGACGCTGCGCCCGCACCCGCTGCTGCCCAACGATCTGGTGGCGATCCGCATCGTGCCGGCGCGGATTGCGGCGGCCACCAAGACGGAGGAGTTCAACAGCGGCAAGACGATGATCGGCACCGGCCCCTACAAGTTTAAGGAGTACGTCGCCGGCGACCGCGTGGTGCTCGAGCGCAACGACGCCGACTGGGGCGCCAAGCCGTACTGGAAGACGGTGCGCATGCGCATGATCGCCAACCCGCCGGCGCGGGTGGCGGCGCTGCTGGCGGGCGACGTGCAGATGATCGAGGCGGTGCCCACCGCCGATCTGGAGCGACTGAAGAAGGAGCCGAAAGTGGTGCTGACCTCGGCGGTGTCCAACCGGCTCATCTACCTGCACATGGATGGACAGCGACCGCACGGTGGCGCCGTTCGTCGCGGGCAAGGACGGCAAGCCGCTGGACGGTAACCCATTCAAGTACCCGCGCGTGCGCAAGGCCGTGTCGCTGGCCTTGGACCGCGACGCCATCGTCAGCCGCATCATGGAAGGGCAGGCCGAGCCGGCCGGGCAGTTGTTGCCGGATTTCTTTCCCGGTACAAGCAAGCGGCTGCTGCCGCCGAAGCAGGACCTCGCCGCCGCGCGCAAGCTGCTCGCCGACGCCGGCTACCCCAACGGCTTTGCAGTGACGCTGCGCTCGCCCAACAACCGCTACATCAACGACGAGAAAGTGGCGCAGGCGGTGGCGCAGTTTCTCAACCGCGCCGGCATCGAGACCAAGCTGGAGGCGATGCCGAGCAGCGTCTTTTTCTCGCGCGCCGGCAAGCTGGAGTTCAGCTTCTTCCTCGCCGGCTGGGGCGCGGAGACGGGCGAGACCTCCTCGCCTCTGCGCGCGCTGATCGGCAGCTTCAACGCGCAGACCGGTATGGGGCAGGCCAATCGCGGGCGCTTTTCCGACGCCGGGGTCGATGCGCTGATCCTCACGGCGATGACCAACATCGACGACACCAAGCGCAACCTGATGCTCGCCGCCGCCAGCGACAAGGCCATCGGCGAGTTGCAGGCGATCGTTCCGGTGCACTACGAGGTGTCGAGCTGGGGCCTCGCCAAGGGGCTGGCCTACACCGGGCAGGCCGACCAGTACACCTACGCCTTCGAGGTGCGGCCGGCCAAGTAACGCCGTGCCGGTGCGTGTGGGCGCCGAGCGCGTGCCCGCCGCCCCGAACCGACCGGGTGTCCCGTGACCGTTTTCATCCTGCGCCGGCTGCTGCAAACGGGGGTGGTCCTGCTGGCCACCGCGCTGCTGGTGTTCTTCGGCCTGTACCTGGTCGGCAATCCGGTGGACATCCTCGTCAACCCGGTGGCCGACGAGATCGAGCGCGCCCGCGCCGCGGCCGCCCTCGGGCTGGACAAACCGATCGTCGAGCAGTTCCTGCTGTTCCTGCGCGGCGCCGTCACCGGCGAACTCGGCACCTCGTTCGTCTATGGGCGGCCGGCGATGGACGTGATCCTCGAACGGGCGCCGGCCACGCTCGAACTGGCGGCACTGGCCATGGCCATCGCCGTGACGCTCGGCCTGCCGCTCGGCCTGTACGCCGGGCTGCGGCCCGACTCCTGGCCGGCCAAGGCGATCATGGCCGGCTCGATCTTCGGGTTCTCGCTGCCGACCTTCTGGGTCGGGCTGCTGCTGATCCTCGTCTTTGCGGTGCAACTGGGCTGGCTGCCTTCGGGCGGGCGCGGGCCGACGGTCGAGTTCCTCGGCATGCAGTTGTCGATCCTGCACTGGGACGGGCTGAAGTACGCGTTGCTGCCGGCGATCAATCTGGCGCTGTTCAAGCTGAGCCTGATCGTCCGCCTCACCCGCGCGCAGGTGCGCGAGCAAAGCCTGCTCGACTACATCAAGTTCGCCGGCGCCAAGGGGCTGCCGCAGCGGCGCGTGATCGGCGTGCATCTGCTGAAGAACATCCTGATCCCGCTCGTGACGGTAATCGGGCTGGAGCTCGGCTCGGTGATCGCTTTTGCAGTGGTGACCGAGACCATCTTCGCCTGGCCGGGGATGGGCAAGCTGGTGATCGATTCGATCTTCCAGCTCGACCGCCCGGTGGTGGTCGCCTATCTGATGCTGACGGTGACGATGTTCGTCTTCATCAACCTGGTGGTCGACATCCTCTACTCGGTGCTCGACCCGCGGGTACGGCTGGCGGAGGCCAAGTGAGCGCCAACGCGCTGCCGGCCGAGACGCGCGAGTCGCCCTGGGCGCGCTTCTGCGCGCAGTTCGCGCAAAGCCGGCTCGCCTTGTTCGGCCTCGCCCTGCTGCTGGCGACGATCGCCATCGCGCTGGCCGCGCCGTGGATCGCACCGCAGAACCCATACGACCTCGGCAAGCTCGACCTGCTCGATGCCTGCCTGCCGCCCGGTTCGGCCGCCGGCAGCGGCGAACTTACCTACTGGCTCGGCACCGACGGGCAGGGCCGCGACATGCTGTCGGCGATCATCTACGGGTTGCGCGTGTCGCTGTACGTCGGTGCGGTCAGCGGCGCGATCGCGCTGGCGCTGGGGGCGCTGCTCGGCGTTGCGGCGGCGTACCTGGGCGGGCGCTTCGACCAGGTGCTGATGCGCATCGTCGATGTCCAGCTGGGCTTCCCGGCCATCCTCGTGGCGCTGATCCTGCTGGCGGTGCTCGGCCGCGGCGTGGACAAGATCGTCATCGCTCTGGTGGCCGTGCAGTGGGCCTATTACGCGCGTACCGCACGCTCGGCGGCGCTGGTCGAGCGCGGCAAGGAGTACATCGAAGCGGCGCGCGGGCTCGGCCTGTCGCGGCTGCGCATCGTGCTGCGCCACCTGCTGCCCAATGCGGCGCCGCCGCTGATCGTCGTCGGCACCGTGCAGGTGGCGCATGCCATCGCGCTGGAAGCGACGCTGTCCTTCCTCGGCCTGGGCCTGCCGACGACCGAGCCCTCGCTCGGCCTGCTGATCGCCAACGGCTACGAGTACCTGCTGTCGGGCAAGTACTGGATCAGCGTCTATCCCGGCGTCGCCCTGCTGGCGACGATCCTGTCGATCAACCTGGTGGGCGACCAGTTGCGCGACGTGCTCAATCCGCGGTTGGCCAAGTGAGCGCGCTGCTGCAAGTGCGCGACCTCGCCACCGAGTTCGCCACGCGCGAGGGGCGCTTGCGCGCGGTCGATGACGTGTCCTTCGACCTGCACGCGGGCGAGGTGCTGGGCTTGGTGGGCGAGTCCGGCTCGGGCAAGAGCGTGCCCGGCTTCTCGATCCTCGGGCTGATCGACCCGCCGGGGCGGATCGCCGCCGGCAGCGTGCGTTTTGCCAGGCAGGAGCTGATCGGCGCGCCCGAGGAGGCGCTGCGCGCATTGCGCGGCCGGCGCATCGCGATGATCTTCCAGAACCCGATGATGACGCTCAACCCGGTGCTGTCGATCAAGACGCAAATGGTCGAGACGGTGCTGGCGCACGAGCGGGCATCGCGCGCGGCGGCGCGCGAGCGGGCGCTGCGCGCGCTGGCGCGCGTGGGCATCGCCGCGCCGACCGAAAGCCTGGCGCAGTACCCGCACCAGTTCTCCGGCGGCATGCGCCAGCGGGTGGCAATTGCCATCGCCCTGCCGCACGAGCCGGCGCTGATCGTCGCCGACGAGCCGACCACGGCGCTGGACGTGACGGTGCAGGGCCAGATCCTGTACGAGATGCAAAAGCTGGTGCGCGACACTGGCACCGCGCTGGTGTGGATCGCCCACGATCTGGCCGTGGTGGCGGGCCTGGCCGACCGCGTGGCGGTGATGTATGCCGGCCGCATCGTCGAAGAAGGCGCGGTGGCCGACGTGCTCGACGCACCGCTGCATCCGTACACGCGCGGCCTGCTCGATTCGGTGCCCGCCAACAACCCGGTCGGGCGGCGCCTGCGGCAGATCCCCGGCACGACGCCGTCGCTGGCACGGCGCGAGGCGGGCTGTGCGTTCCGTGCGCGCTGCGCGCACGCCGGCGACGAGTGCGCGGCCATGCCCGAGCTGCGCCGGCGCGATGCGCGCGCGGTGCGCTGCTGGCGCCCGCTCGCGCACGCAGAGGGGGCAGGATGAGCGAGGCGCTGCTCGAACTGCGCGCCGTGTCCAAGCGCTTCGCCAAGCGGCTCGACGCGGTCGAACGGCTGGCGCGCCTGCTGGGGGCGAAGGTGGCCGAGCACACCGTGCATGCGGTCGATCGCGTCGATCTGGTCGTGCGCCAGGGCGAGGTGGTCGGCTTGGTCGGCGAGTCCGGCTGCGGCAAGTCCACGCTCGGCCGTCTGGCTTGCGGGCTGCACGCCTCCAGCGAGGGCGAAGTGCGTTTCCGCGGCCAGCCGCTGGTGCAGAAGGTGGGCCGGCGGCCGGCGATCCAGATGATCTTTCAGGATCCGTTCTCGTCGCTCAATCCGCGGCTGCGGGTGGCGCAGATCGTCGGCGAGGCGCCGCGCGTGCACGGGCTGGTGAGCGGCGCCGAGATCGACGACTACGTCGCGCAACTGCTGCAACGGGTGGGGCTGGACCCGAGCTATCGGCGCCGCTATCCGCACCAGTTTTCCGGCGGGCAGCGGGCGCGCCTGGGCATTGCCCGCGCGCTGGCGGTCAAGCCGGAGATGCTGGTCTGCGACGAGGCGGTGGCCGCCCTCGACGTGTCGATCCAGGCGCAGGTGCTGAACCTGTTCATGGATCTGCGCGAACAACTGGGGCTGACCTACCTCTTCATCAGCCACGATATGGGCGTGGTGCGCCATCTGGCCGACCGCGTCGTCGTGATGTACCTGGGCCGCGTGGTCGAGGCCGCGCCGACGGCGCAACTGTTCGCCGCGCCTAACCACCCGTACACGCAGGCGTTGCTCGAAGAAGCGCCGCGTCTGGATCGCCGGCGCCGCGCTTTCGTGCCGATCACGGGCGAAATCCCTTCGCCGCTGCATCCGCCGAGCGGCTGCCACTTCCACCCGCGCTGCCCGCATGCGCAGCCACGCTGCGCGCAGCAAGCGCCGCCGCTGGTCGAGATCGCGCCCGGGCGCTGGTCGGCCTGTTTTCTCAACACCTGACCGCCGCAGTCGAATGACGATCCGTATCCACGGTCCTGCCACGGCGCGTGCGCCGCTCGTGCTGGACTCGCCGCATTCCGGCACCGACTTTCCGCCCGACTTCGATGCGGTGGTGAGCGAATTCGACCTGCGCGACGGCGAAGACTGCTTCGTCGATGAGTTGTATCTGCCGGCGACCGAACTCGGTGTGCCGCTGCTGGCGGCGCAGTTCCCGCGCACCTACCTCGACCCCAACCGCCATCACGGCGACATCGATCTCGAGCTGCTCGATGGCGGTCACTGGCCCGACGAGTACCGCCCCAGCGGCAAGGCGCGTCTCGGGCAGGCGCTGATCTGGCGCACGCTCGGCGACGGCCGACCGATCTATGCGCGCAAGCTGACGGTAGCCGAAGTGCGGTCGCGCATCGAGCGCTGCCACGCGCCGTACCACCGCGCCGTGCGCCAACTGCTCGACGAGGCGCATGCGCGCTTCGGCCGCGTCTATCACATCAACTGCCATTCGATGTCGGCGGTGGCCAACGCGCAGAGCGACGACGGCGCCGGCACCGTGCGCGCCGACTTCGTGCTCGGCGATCGCGACGGCACCACTTGCGAGGCTGCGTTCACGCAGGTCGTACGCGACTTGCTGACTACGATGGGCTATGCAGTGAAGATCAACGAGCCGTACAAGGGCGTGGAACTGGTGCGCGCCTATTCTGCGCCGGCGCAAGGCCGCCACGGCCTGCAAGTCGAGATCAACAAGCGCCTGTACATGGACGAAGCCACGCGCAGCAAGCATGCGGGCTTCACCGAGTTGCAGACCAACCTCACGCGGCTCGTTGCCGAGCTCGCCCGCTGGGCGGCGCGCTGAATACATCGCGCAATGGCGCCGGTGGTCGTGTAACGGTGATAGTTACACGACGTCGGCGCGACTTCCTTTCTTGACCGCGGTCAATGCACGCGCCCCGTACGGGTGCACGCTGCGCGCCAACGACGGTGCACGCCAACGGGAGACGCGCCACCGGGCGTCGGAAATCCAACCAGGAGGAAGTCCATGATCGAGACCTTTTATGACGCGATCCGCCGGCAAGGCGTCACGCGGCGCAGCTTCCTGAAGTACTGCAGCTTGACCGCGGCCTCGCTCGGCCTGACCCCGGCGCATGCTCAAAAGATCGCGCAGGCGCTTGAAACCAAGCCGCGCGTGCCGGTCATCTGGCTGCACGGGCTTGAGTGCACCTGCTGCACCGAATCGTTCATCCGCTCGTCGCACCCGCTGGCCAAGGACGTGATCCTGTCCACGATCTCGCTCGACTTCGACGACACGATCATGGCCGCCGCCGGCCACCAAGCGCTCGCCGCACTGGAAGATACGATTGAGAAGTTCAAGGGCAACTACATCCTGGCGGTCGAGGGCAACCCGCCGCTGGGCAACGACGGCATGTACTGCATGCCGGCCGGCAGGCCCTTCGTCGAAAAGCTGAAACACGTCGCCGAGGGCGCCAAGGCGGTGATCGCCTGGGGCTCCTGCGCCTCCTGGGGCTGCGTGCAGGCGGCCAAGCCCAACCCGACCACCGCGGTGCCGATCAACAAGGTGATCACCAACAAGCCGATCATCAAGGTGCCCGGCTGCCCGCCGATCGCCGAGGTGATGACCGCGGTGATCACGTACATGGTCGCCTTCGACCGCCTGCCGGCGGTGGACGCGCAAGGCCGGCCGCTCGCCTTCTACAGCCTGCGCGTGCACGACAAGTGCTACCGGCGCGGCAACTTCGACGCCGGCCAGTTCATCGAGAACTGGGACGACGCCGCAGCCAAGCAGGGCCACTGCCTGTACAAGATGGGCTGCAAGGGGCCGACCACCTACAACGCCTGCTCGACCACGCGCTGGAACGACGCGGTGTCGTTCCCGATCCAGTCCGGGCACGGCTGCATCGGCTGCTCGGAGGACGCGTTCTGGGATCAGGGTTCGTTCTACGACCGGCTCACCAACATCCACGTCTTCGGTATCGAAGCCAACGCCGACCGGGTCGGCGCAGTGGTGGCCGGGGTGGTGGGCGCGGGCATCGTCGCGCATGCGGCGGTCGGCGCCATCCAGCGCGCCGCGCGCAAACCTACGTCGGTGGAATCGACCAACAAGTAAGCGGGAGATCGAAAAATGTCTGTCATTGAGACCCAAGGCTTCAAGCTCGACAGCAGCGGCAAGCGGGTCGTCGTCGATCCGGTCACCCGCATCGAGGGCCACCTGCGCGTCGAGGTCAACCTGAACGCGGACAACGTGATCAGCAACGCGGTGTCCACCGGAACCATGTGGCGCGGCCTGGAGGTGATCCTCAAGGGCCGCGATCCGCGCGACGCCTGGGCGTTCGTCGAACGCATCTGCGGCGTGTGCACCGGCGTGCACGCGCTCGCCTCGGTACGCGCGGTCGAGCACGCGCTGAAGATCCAGATCCCGGACAACGCCAACATCGTCCGCAACCTGATGCATGCAACGTTGTACGCGCACGATCACCTGGTGCACTTCTACCAGTTGCACGCGCTCGACTGGGTGGACGTGATCAGCGCGCTGAAGGCCGATCCGAAGAAGACCTCGGAGCTGGCGCAGTCGATCTCGCCCTGGCCCAACAGCTCGCCCGGCTACTACCGCGACCTGCTGGCGCGGCTGACCAAGTTCGCCTCCGGCGGGCAACTGGGCCCCTTCAAGAACGGGTACTGGGGCAACCCGGCGTTTAAGCTGCCGCCCGAGGCCAACCTGATGGCGGTGGCGCACTA
>JAJTHJ010000278.1 GCA_021298875.1 Burkholderiales bacterium
GAAGCGATCGACCGTACCGGCTACACGCCGGGTGCGCAGATCGCACTCGCCCTGGACTGCGCGAGTTCCGAGTTCTACAAGAACGGCAAGTACGAGATGGAAGGCGAGGGCCTGTCGCTCGACGCCGCGGGCCTGACGGACCTGCTCGCCACCTGGTGCGACAAGTACCCGATCGTCTCGATCGAAGACGGCATGGCCGAAGGCGACTGGGACGGCTGGGCGCGCCTCACGCAGGCGCTGGGTCGCAAGGTGCAACTGGTGGGCGACGATCTGTTCGTCACCAACACGCGCATTTTGCGCGAAGGGATCGAGCGCGGCATCGCCAACTCGATCCTCATCAAGATCAACCAGATCGGCACGCTGACCGAGACCTTCGCCGCCATCGAGATGGCCAAGCGCGCCGGCTACACCGCGGTGGTCAGCCACCGCTCCGGCGAGACCGAAGACAGCACGATTGCCGATATCGCCGTCGGAACCAACGCCGGGCAGATCAAAACTGGGTCGCTGTCCCGCACCGACCGCATCGCCAAGTACAACCAGTTGCTGCGGATCGAAGAAGATCTGGGCGATGTGGCGAGCTACCCGGGCCGCGCGGCCTTCTACAGCATTCGCTGACCGATGCGCTGGGTTGCCGCCGCCCTGATCGCGCTGCTGCTCGTCGTGCAGTGGCAGCTCTGGTTTGGCAAGGGCGGCTGGCTGCGCGTGTGGCAGTTGCAGGCACAGCTCGAAGCGCAGCGTGCGGCCAACGCCTCGGCGCTGGCTTCCAACGCAGCGCTGGCGGCCGAGATCGACAGCCTGCGCGCCGGCGGCGAGGCGATCGAAGAACGTGCCCGTCACCAGTTGAACATGATCCGCGGCGACGAGACCTTTTTCCAGCGCCCGTCCGCGCGCTGATTTCCCTTGCAGGAGAAGACCATGAACAAGACGCTGTTGTCGGCCGCGCTCGCGGCGGTGCTGGTACTGCCGCTTGCCCCGGCGCAGGGGCAAGCGCCCGATGCGCAGGCGGAAGCCGCCAAGGTCGCGGCGTTGCGCGAGAAGCTGCGTACCGACAAGCGCGCGGTGGTGGCCGCCAACATGCCGCTCAACGACGCCCAAGCCAAGAAGTTCTGGCCGATTTACGACGACTATCAGCGCGAGTGGCGCGCGTTGCAGGACCGGCGCTCGCGCATGGTGCTGGAGTACGTGAACACGCGCGAGATGACGGACTTGCACGCCAAGAAACTCGCCGAGGAAGCGCTGGCGATCGAGCGCGAAGAAGCGCGCCTGCACGAGAAGTACTTCAAGCGGCTCGCCCGCGCGATCCCGGCCACGCTGGCCGCGCGCTACATGCAGATCGAGTCGAAGATCGAGGCGCTGTACCGCTACGACCTCGCGCGCACGATCCCGCTCGCGGACTGAGAGGCTGTGAACAAATCTACTGCGCGGCCCAATCTCGCCCCTGCGGTGCTCGCCGTACGGCTATGTACGGGTGCGCTTCTCGGGGCGATCTTGGGCCGCTCGCTACGATTTCTTCACAGCCTCTGACGCGCCGATGAACCTGTACGCGAGGCTGCGCGAGCGCGAGGCGGAAGGCCGGCCGTTACGCGTCGGCCTGATCGGCGCCGGCAAGTTCGGCTCGATGTACCTGTCGCAGGCGCGGCGCACGCCGGGCATGCGCTTGACGGGCGTGGCCGATCTCGATCCGGGTCGCGCACGCCAGGCGTTGGTGCACGTAGGCTGGACGGCGGACGAGCTCGCCGGTGTGGCCTTCGTCGAAAGCGGCGCCGCACTGATCGCCCGCGACGACGTGGAGACCGTCATCGACGCCACCGGCTCGCCCGCCGCCGGCATCGCCCACGTGCTCGCCTGCTGCGAGCACGGCAAGCACATCGTGATGGTCAATGTGGAGGCCGACGCGCTGGCGGGCCCGCTGCTGGCGCAGCGCGCGCGCGAGGCCGGCATCGTTTACTCGCTCGCCTACGGCGACCAGCCCGCGCTGATCTGCGAGATGGTGGACTGGGCGCGCGCCTGCGGCTTCGAGGTGATTGCCGCCGGCAAGGGCACCAAGTACCTGCCCGAGTACCACGCCTCCACGCCGGACACGGTCTGGGGCTACTACGGCATCACGCCCGAGAACGCCAAACTGGGCGGCCTGAACCCGCAGATGTTCAACAGCTTCCTCGACGGCACCAAGAGCGCCATCGAAATGTGCGCGGTGGCCAACGCCACCGGACTCGCCGCGCCGATGGGCCTCGCCTTCCCGCCCTGCGGTGTGGATGACCTGCCGCGCGTGTTGCGGCCGCGTGCCGACGGCGGTCAACTGCTGCACCGCGGGCAGGTGGAGGTGATCTCCAGCCTCGAACGCGACGGCCGCCCGGTGTTCCGCGACTTGCGCTGGGGTGTGTACGTCACCTTTGCCGGCGGCTCCGAGTACGTCGAGCGCTGCTTCAAGGAGTACGGCCTCGTCACCGACCCGAGCGGCAAGTTCACTGCGATGTACAAGCCGTACCACCTGATCGGCCTGGAACTCGGCATCAGCGTGGCAAGTGTCGGCTTGCGCGGCGAGCCGACGGGTGCGCCCGTGGCCTTCAACGCCGACGTGGTTGCCACCGCCAAGCGCGACCTGGCCGCGGGCGAAATGCTCGACGGCGAAGGCGGCTTTACCGTGTACGGCAAGCTGCTGCCCGCGGCGGCGTCGCTGCGGCTGGGCGGCCTGCCGCTGGGCCTCGCGCACAAAGTTCGACTGAAGAACTCCATCGCCGCCGGTCGGGCGGTGCGCTGGGCCGATGTGGAGATCGACGACTCGCAGCTGGCGGTGCGCATCCGCCGCGAGATGGAGCGCGCGCTGGCCACGGCGTAGCGGGCGCGCGCAGCCGCACTCAACCGAGCGCGACCAGCGCGATCAACGCCTCGATGTACGGCTCGATCAGCCAGGTCATTGCAGCC
>JAJTHJ010000374.1 GCA_021298875.1 Burkholderiales bacterium
GGTGGTGCTGGCGGGCAGCTACGGCGGCTCGATCGCGGCGGCGGCGGTCGCGGGGCTGGGCAATAGCGTGTTCCACCCGGTGGACTTCACACTGCTCAACCATCGCGTCTCGACCCCCAGGCTTGGACACGCGTTTTCATGCACGGGCTGTCGGGCAACCTCGGCTGGGCCGCCGCGCCGGTCTTCATGACCGCAATCGCCACCGCCACGGACTGGCATGTCGCGGGTTTCGCGGCGGCGGGCGTGGCCCTGGCGGTATTGGCGCTGCTCGTCTTGCGGCGCGAGGTGCTCGACGACCGCGCTGCCGCCACGGTGGTTGCGCCGAAGGAAGTCCCGGCCGGCGGCCAGCTCGACTTCCTGCGTTCCGGCGCGGTCTGGCTGTGCTTCGTGTTCTTCTTTCTCATCACCGGTGCCTTCGGCATCCTGCAAAGCTACGGGCCGTCGATCCTCAATCACGTCTATGGCGTGTCGCTCGAACTGGCTGCGGGCGGGCTGACCGCCTATCTGCTTGGCAGTGCGGCCGGCATGGTGGCGGGCGGCTTCGTCGCCGCGCGACTGGACAACAGCGACAGCGCGATCGCGGTTGCGCTCGCGGCGGCGGCGGTCGTCGCACTGCTGCTCGCCAGCGGCGTCGCACCCGCTTGGGCGCTGCTGCCGCTGATGGCGCTGATGGGCTTTGGCGTCGGCGTGGCCGGCCCCAACCGCGACTTGCTGGTGCGCAAAGCCGCCACCGCGCGCTTCGGCAAGGCGTCTTATGGGCGTGTGTACGGCTTTGTCTACTCCGGGTTGGACTTGGGGTTGGCGGTCTCGCCGATCGTCTTCGGCCCGCTGCTCGACGCCGGTTACTTCCGCGCCGCACTGGCCGGCGTGGCCGTGTTGCAGATAGCCGCCTTGCTGAGCGCGCTGCGCGTGGGGCGCGGCGTGCGTCAAGCGGCGCGGCCCGCTTGAGGAGCTTGCGATGCTCGACTTCGCCACCACCGACCTGTGCGATGCGCACGAAGACCTGCTCGCCAACGGCGCGCTGCGCGTGGTGCCCGTGCCCTTGCTCGCGTTCGGTCGGCGCCAGCGTTTTGCCGGCCCCGCGGCGACCTTGAAGCTCTTCGAGGACAACTCGCTGCTGGCCGAGGCGGTCAAGACTCCGGGCAACGGCCGCGTGCTGGTGGTCGATGCCGGCGGCAGCACGCGCAGCGCGGTGCTCGGCGGCAACCTCGCCGCCGCCGCGGTCGCCAATGGCTGGGCCGGCCTGCTGATCGCCGGCGCCGTGCGCGATGCCGACGAGATCGACGCCTGCGATATCGGCGTCCGCGCGCTCGCCTTGTGCCCGCGCCGCTCGGTCAAACGCGGACAGGGCGAGCGTGATGCCGTGCTCGACTTTCTCGGCGTTCGCGTTACGCCCGACCGTTGGGTTTATGCCGACCGCGACGGCGTGCTGGTCGCCGACAGGCCGCTGCACGGCCGCTGATTTTCACGATTCGGACACTGTTTCATATCGCGGCATCACGCTTGTGCCATGCACAACACGTTCGTTTCATTGATTTGAACGCGGTGCCGTATCATGGGAAGGAAAATGCAAGCCTTTGATCTGTAAGCTTAGAGGACTACATCTTATATAAGACACTAGACTTGCTGCGTTGCGGCTCCCTCCGTAGCATGCGGCCCATTGCCGATACCGGACTCGGGAGCGGCAATCCCTTCCCAACCCCTGCTGCATTCCACGGAGAACCACGATGACCGCTCGCAAGCTCGAAGCGCAACGCCTGCAAAAAGACTGGAACGAGAACCCCCGCTGGAAGGGCATCAAGCGCGGTTACAGCGCCGACGATGTGGTGCGCCTGCGCGGCTCGACCGCGATCGAGTACACCCTGGCCAAGCGCGGCGCCGAGCGGCTGTGGAAGTCGCTGCACGACGAGCCTTTCGTCAACGCGCTGGGCGCGCTGACCGGCAACCAGGCGATGCAGCAGGTCAAGGCCGGTCTGAAGGCGATTTATCTCTCGGGCTGGCAGGTGGCGGGCGACGCCAACCTCGCGGGCCAGATGTACCCCGACCAGTCGCTGTACCCCGCGGACTCGGTGCCGGCGGTGGTCAAGCGCATCAACAACACCTTCCAGCGCTGCGACCAGATCCAGTGGATGGAAGGCAAGAACCCCGGCGAGCCGGGCTATATCGATTACTTCGCGCCGATCGTGGCCGACGCCGAGGCGGGCTTCGGCGGCGTGCTCAACGCCTTCGAACTGATGAAGGGCATGATCGAAGCGGGTGCGGCCGGCGTGCACTTCGAGGACCAACTGGCCTCGGTCAAGAAGTGCGGCCACATGGGCGGCAAGGTGCTGGTGCCCACGCGCGAAGCGGTCGCCAAGCTGGTGTCGGCGCGTCTGGCCGCCGACACGATGGGCGTGCCGACCCTGCTGGTGGCGCGCACGGATGCGGAGGCGGCCGATCTCGTCACCGCCGACGTCGATGAGAACGATAAGCCCTTCCTGATGGGCGAGCGCACGGTGGAAGGCTTCTTCCGCACCAAGCCCGGTTTGGGGCAGGCGGTCTCGCGCGGGCTCGCCTATGCGCCTTACGCCGACCTCGTGTGGTGCGAGACCGGCAAGCCCGATCTCGCCTACGCCAAGGCCTTCGCAGAGGCGATCCACAAGCAGTTCCCCGGAAAAATGCTGTCGTACAACTGCTCGCCGAGCTTCAATTGGAAGAAGAACCTGGACGACGCGACCATCGCCAAGTTCCAGCGCGAACTGGGCGCGATGGGCTACAAGTTCCAGTTCATCACGCTGGCCGGTTTCCACGCGCTGAACTACTCGATGTTCAACCTGGCTTACGGCTACGCGCGCAACCAGATGAGCGCCTTCGTCGAGCTGCAAGAGGCCGAGTTCAACGCGGCCGAGCGCGGCTTTACGGCTGTGAAGCACCAGCGCGAAGTCGGCACCGGCTACTTCGACGCCGTGACCCAGACCATCGAGCGCGAGGCCTCGACCACGGCGCTCAGGGGTTCGACTGAGGACGAGCAGTTCTTCGAGAAGAAGGCGGCCTAAGGCACTTTACGCTGCATTGCAGCTTGAGTACGGGGGCCGGGGTCCATAGACTCCGCTTTCTGTTCAGCCCTCGCATACGTGGAGACAGAAGGGGTAGGCAGCAGGGGACGCCTAGAGAAGAGCAAGATAAGATCGTTCGTGAACTCGGCGGGCCGACTACTTCTTCGAAGGGCGGCCCGTTTTCTTTTCTGCGCCCGCGTGACCGGTCAGTGCCGATTGCAAGGATGGCCGGGCAAAGGCGGTTTTCAGCAAATCGACAAACGCGCGCACCCGCAATGGCAGGTGCTTGCGTGCGGGAAACACGCAGTAAATGCGGATCGCCGGTGCCGCGTAATCGTCGAGCACCGAGACGAGCCGTCCCGCCTGCAAGTCGTCGGCAACTTCCCACAGCGAACGCCACGCCACGCCCCGGCCCTGCAAGGCCCACTCGTGCAGCACCGCACCGTCGTTGCAGGCGAGCGCGCCGCCCACGCGTTGCAGCGTCGGCGTACCGTCGATCGCCAGCGTCCAGCCGCGCTGGCCGCCCGTCACGCCGTCGCCCAACGTCAGGCACAGATGGCGCTCCAGGTCGCGCGGGTGCTGCGGCCGGCCGTAGCCGGCGAGGTATGCGGGCGCGGCGACGACGACGCGCCGGCTTTCGCCGAGCGCATAGCGGACGAGCGCGCTGTCGGCCTGCTCGCCGAAGCGGATCGCGCAGTCGAAGCCTTCGGCGACCAGATCGACCAGTCGGTCGGTCAGATCCAGTGCCACCGACACGCGCGGATGCTGGCGCGTAAAGTCCGCCGCTAACGGTGCCACGAACTTGCGGCCAAAGCCGGCCGGCGCGGTGGCGCGCAGATGCCCGCTGACTTCCACCCCGCGCGAGGCGACCGCGGTCTCGGCATCGGCTAGTTCGCGCAGCAGACGCTGGCAGTCCTCGGCGAAGGCAGCGCCTTCCGGCGTCAGCGTGACGCGGCGCGTCGTCCGTTGCAGCAGCTTGACGCCGAGTTTGGCTTCCAGCGCATCGAGACGGCGGCTGACCATCGCCGGTGCCACGCCCTCGTGCCGCGCAGCGGCCGACAGGCTGCCGCGCTGCACGACGTTGACGAAGGTAGTGAGCGTTTTGAAGTGATCCATTTGTGCGTACCGGTCAAAGATGCTGTGTCCGATTTTGCACCGCCCGGAAAATAAACTCGCGCGCCGGAGAGGAAGGGCATACTTATGAAGAGACTACGCGCCGCGCTGTTCGACGTGTTCGGCACCTTGCTCGACGTGCAATCGGTCGCTGCGCGCGCCGACGCGCTGTTTCCGGGGCAGGGCGCGGCGCTTGCGCGCGCCTGGCGCGACAAGCAGATCGAGTACACGCGGCTGCGCGCGCTGTCCAACCGCTACGCGCCGTTTACCCAGGTCACCGAGGACGCGCTGTGCTGGTGCGCCGACGCGCTGGGCCTGCCGCTCGACGCCGCGGTGCGCGGCCTGCTGATGCACGAGTACACGCAGCTCGCGTGCTTTGCCGACGTGCGCCCGGCGCTGGCGCGGCTGCAACAGGCGGGCGCCACGCTCGGCGTGCTCTCCAATGGCGACCCTGGGCTGCTCGACGAGGCGCTCGAGTCCGCGGGTCTCGCCGAGTGCTTCGACCTCGTGCTCTCGGCCGAGGACGTGCATTCGTTCAAGACCGCGGCGGCCGTGTACGAGCTCGGCCCGCGCGCGCTCGGCCATGCGGCCGACGAGATTCTGTTCGTCTCCAGCAACGGCTGGGACGCCTGCGGCGCCAAGTGGTTCGGCTACGTCAGCTTCTGGGTCAACCGCGCGCGGGCGCCGGCCGAGCGGCTGGGCGTGGCGCCGGACGGCGAGGGCCGGTCGCTGATGGCCGCGGCGGACTTCTATTTGCAATGGGCCGAGGCGGCCGCGGCGCGATGATGCGTTCTTGCTGCCGTTGGCGGCGGTCTTCCCTCACCCGGTCGCTGCGCGACCACCCTCCCCCGGAGGGGGAGGGTTCAATAGCCCCTCTCCCCCCGGGAGAGGGGTTGGGGTGAGGGAAGACCGCCCCGCACGAAGCTAACTTTCGAAACACCGCAAAACTCACGAAGGAGAAACGCAATGAACCTACGCCAAGGCATGGAAATCCACGGGCCGATGCAGCCCGGCTTCGATCAAATCCTGACCCCCGATGCGCTGGCGCTGGTCGCCAAGCTGCACCGCGCCTTCGAGCCGCGCCGGCAGCAGTTGCTGGCCGCCCGCGCCGAGCGGGCGAAGAAGCTCGATGCGGGGGCCAAGCTCGACTTCCTGCCCGAAACGCGCGCGATCCGCGAGGGCGACTGGACCATCGCCCCCCTGCCGGCCGACCTGCAATGCCGCCGCGTGGAGATCACCGGCCCGGTCGAGCGCAAGATGATCATCAACGCGCTGAACTCCGGGGCCGATGCCTACATGACGGACTTCGAGGATAGCAACACGCCCAACTGGGACAACCAGATCGCCGGGCAGATCAATGTGCGCGATGCGATTCGCCGCACCATCAGCTTGGAGCAAGGCGGCAAGACCTACAAACTGAACGACAAGATCGCGACACTGCTGGTGCGCCCGCGCGGCTGGCATCTGCCGGAGAAGCACGTGCTAGTCGACGGCCAGCGCGTTTCGGGCGGCATCTTCGACTTCGCGCTCTTCATGTTTCACAACGCGCGCGAGCTGCTCGCCCGCGGCAGCGGCCCGTACTTCTATCTGCCCAAGCTGGAGTCGCACCTGGAGGCGCGGCTGTGGAACGACATCTTCGTCGCCACGCAGAACGAGCTCGGCATCCCGCAAGGCACGATCAAGGCGACCGTGCTGATCGAGACCATCGTCGCCGCCTTCGAGATGGACGAAATCCTGTACGAGTTGCGCGCGCACTCGGCGGGGCTCAATGCCGGGCGGTGGGACTACATCTTCTCCTGCATCAAGAAGTTCAAGGTCGATCGCAACTTCTGCCTGGCCGACCGCGCCAAGGTGACGATGACCGCGCCTTTCATGCGCGCTTACGCGCTGCTGCTGCTTGCCACCTGCCACAAGCGCAATGCGCCGGCCATTGGCGGCATGAGCGCGCTGATCCCGATCAAGGGCGACCCGGTCAAGAACGAAGCGGCCTTGGCCGGCGTGCGTTCGGACAAGCAGCGCGACGCCACCGACGGTTACGACGGCGGCTGGGTCGCGCATCCGGGGCTGGTGCCGATCGCGATGGAAGAGTTCGTCAAGGTGCTGGGCGACGCGCCCAACCAGATCGGCAAGCAGCGGCCCGAAGTGAA
>JAJTHJ010000257.1 GCA_021298875.1 Burkholderiales bacterium
GCCGCGCGGCGTTCTCGATTTCGAGGGACTGCGCCATCTCCACGAGTTGGGAGACGTGCTGGACTTTCAGTTCGGATAAATGCATGGGATTTTCTGGAGGGGAGGGTGGGGCGCGTTCTGACCGGCTCGGGCGCCCGCGGGGAGGCGGCCGGGCGGCAGGCGCCGTCCGGCCGGAGAGACTTACAGGTTGCTGTCGAGGAACGAGGTCAGTTGCGACTTGGACAGCGCGCCGACCTTGGTCGCCGCGACCGCGCCGTTTTTGAACAGCATCAGCGTCGGGATGCCGCGGATGCCGTACTTGGCCGGCGTGACCTGGTTTTCATCGACGTTCAACTTGGCGATGGTCAGGCGGTCCTTGTAGGCCGCGTCGCCGGCGACTTCTTCGAGGATCGGCGCGATCGCCCGGCAGGGGCCGCACCATTCGGCCCAGTAGTCGATCAGTACGGGTTTGTCGGACTTCAGCACGTCGGCCTCGAAGCTGGCGTCGCTGACGTATTTGATGGCGTCGCTCATTTGTGCTCTTTCCGGCGCCTTAGGCGCCACGCGGCAAATGCAAATCGGGTCTGGGGGTGGGGAGAACGGGACGGTCCGCCGGAAAATCTGCCGCCGTTCGGCGGGGCTTGGACCATCGAGACGAGGCGAATGGTAACACCGCGCGCGGTGTTCAAGGTGCCTTCTGCATCGCCTGATAGCGCTCGATCGCCGCCCGCGCGTTGAAGAGCAGCCGCTCGGGCCCCAGCTTATCGGCCAGTCCCGCGTGCCGTACCGATTCGAGCACGGCGGGGTTCAGCCCCACCAGCCAGACCACGGCGCCGCGTTCGGTGGCGCGGCGCTCGCCCTCCATGACCGCCTGCAAGGCGGAGTACTCGAGGTCGGGCACACGGCTGAAGTCCAGCACCAGCACCCGCGGCTGATACTGCTCGACCAGGGCGTGGATGCGCTCTGACACGTACTGCGCGTTGACGAAGAAGATCCTTCCCTCGGGCCGCACGATCAACAGCCCCTCGAAGGTCTCGTCGTCCGGATGCTCGGGCGACAGCGGGCGCAGCACGTCCGCACCGCGCTTGCGGCCGATCACCGACACCCGCGGGTGCGCGGTGTGACTGGCCAGCCCGATCATCGACACGACAATGGCGACCACGATGCCCTTTAACGTGCCGAAGATCAGCACGCCCACACAGGCGATGAGCGCCCAACGAAACTCCATCGTCCTCACGCTGCGGATCGCGCGGAACTCGGCTGGCTGGATCAGCCCGACCGAGTAGACGATCACCACCGCGGCCAGCGTGGCGTTGGGCATGAAGCCGAGCACCGGCGCCAGCAGCAGCATCGTTGCCGCGGCGGTCGCCGCAGTGACCAGCGAGGCCTTTTGCGACTGCCCGCCGGCGGCGCGCACCACCGCGGTCTGCGAGGTGCCGCCGCCGCCCGGCATCGCCCCGAACAGCGCGCCGCCGAGGTTGGCGGCGCCGGTGGCAACCAGTTCGCGGTTGGCATCGATCGGCGGCTCGCTCGGTCGCGCAAACGCACGGCCAGCGGCGATGGTTTCGGTGAAGCTCATCAAGGCGATACCGAGCGCACCCGGCAGCAGTTGCCCGACCAGCGACAGCTCGGGCAGTGTCAGCGAGGGGAAGCCCTGCGGAATCAGGCCGACGGTGGAGACGCCGAGCGCGCGCAGCCCAAAGTACCAAGATGCCGCTATCGCGCCGCCGATGGCCACCAGCGGCGCCGGCGAGTGCGCCCACAGCCGCTCCATGCCGATCAGCACCGCGAAGGTCGCCACCGCCACCGCGAGCGTGAGCAACGAAGTCGCCGGCACGTGCTGCACGACGCTCACGAGATCGAGAAAGAACCCCTGCTTGTTGATGTGGATGCCAAGCAGCTTCGGCACCTGGTCGAGCACGATCACGAGGCCGATGCCCGCCTTGAACCCGGTCAGCACCGGCGTGGAGATGAAGTTGGCCACGAAGCCCAGCCGCAGCAGCCGTGCCGCCAGCAGCAGCACGCCGACCAGCGCGGTCAGCGTGGCGGTGGCGACGATTAGGCGCGCCGGGTCGCCGTCGGGCACCGCCAGCCCGAGTTGCGTGCCGGTCAGGATCGCCAGCGTGGTCGTCGAACTGACCGACAGCACGCGCGAGGAGCCAAGCAGCGCGTAAACCGCCATCGGGATGAAGGCGGTGTACAAGCCCACCTCGACCGGCAGCCCGGCCACCGTCGCGTAGGCCATCGCCTTGGGCAGCACCACCGCGGCCGCGGTCAGGCCGGCCACGAGGTCGAGCCGCAGCCCGCCGTGGCTGGGCGGATCGATCTTGCTGCCGGTCGGTTGCGGAGTCATCGCTTAAGCGTCCCCGCTTTTCACTTGACGCTGTAGCCACGGCCTTCGAGGCAAGCCGCACGCGCCTTGTTGAACGCCGCCTGCTGCTGCTGGTTGCCCGCTTGCTGTTGCTGCTGCGCCTGCTGGCTGGCGGCGGCGTTCTCGCGCCGGCTGTGCGAGCGGGCGACCACCGCACCGGCGGCGGCGCCGGCGCCCGCTTCGCCACCGATCGCGCCGACGGCGCCGCCCACCACGGCACCGCGCACACCCGCGCCGGGGGTGGTACCGGTCGCCGTGGTCGGCGGCTTGGCCGCCTGCTGCTGCGGCGGCGGCTTGGCGGGGTCGTACTTGCTTTGCTCGACCGCCCATGTGTAACAGGCGGCCTCGTCCTTCTTCTGCTGCTCAGGCGACTGGCCCTTGGCCGGATAGACAAACTGCTGTGCGGCGACCGGCGCGACAGTCGCGGCGGCCAGCGCCAGCAGCCATGCGCTGCGGATGCTCATCGTGGTGCTCCTTCGGGGGTGAGGGGTTTCGGCGCCTGCGGGCGCGGGGCCGGGGCGGCGGTAGCGGGGGCACTGACGATCCGCGCACCGACCGAGTCCAGCAGGCGCCGAAATTCGGGTGAAGCCATGACGATCCGGCCCGCCGCCGCGCGCAGGCGGTCCACCGCCTCGGGCGGCAGCACGAAGCTCGTCGGCAGGTTGTTCAGGTACTCGAACTCGGCCCGGTCTTCGTCGCGCAGCGCCGCGAACGAAACGTCGATCGCAAAGATGTCGATCGGCGGCCCCTTCAGGTCGGCGGCGAGCGCCGCATCCTTGCTCGCGTCGAACGCGGGCGACTGCGCCACGCGCCGCAGCATGTCCCAGCGCGCCGCTTTGTCCTTGAGCAGTTCGATCGCCTCGAAGGAGTAGCGGTCGATCGGCACGCCGGTGGCCTTGACCAGCAGTTCGATCGAACCCGGCGGGCTCTCCGTCTCGTCCCAGCGGGTCGACGGCACCGCCACCGAATTGACGACGAAGACCGCGATCCGCCGCACGCGGTCCAGGCGGGTCGGCACGCCGGCGCGCTGCATGATCTCCAGCACGTCGAGTAAGCCGAGCACGCTGCGCATGCCGACGTTGTCGGCCACCCCGCCGTCGACCAGGTGCAGGTACGGGCGATGCGCGCCGTCGCCGAAGGCGAGCGTGTCGTCCAGTTCGCGCCTGGCGCGCGCCGCCGGCCGTGGCGGGTGGGCCGACTCGGCAAAGGGCTTGAGCAGCGGCGGCACCTGGTAGCCGCAGCGGCCGCCGTAGTTGTTCATCGTCACGGGCGAGAGCACCAGCGGCACCGCCGAGGAGGCCGCCGCCGCGCGCGACAGCCGCACCGCGGCGAGGTCGGAGCACAGCACGTCGAAGTGGTCCTGGCTGAACACCAGCCGCGCGCCGGTCGAGATGTCGGTGGCGGTGGCGAAGATGTACGGCCCGTCGCTGCGGTGCAGATCGGCGAAGGTCGCGCCGTTGAAGAGAATCTCGTCGTACAACTCGGCCGCCAGTTCCGAGCGGCCCCAGCCCGTCGAGCCCAGGTAAGTCCAGTTCCACGGACTGAGCGCGCGGGCGACGAGCTCGCCCTGCACGTCGCGCTTGAGAAAGCGTTGCTCGTAATCGGCGAAGAGCTTGTCGCCGTAAAGCCCGCAGGCGAGCGCGGTAAAGCTGCCGCCGGACACCCCGGTGATGATGCCGACGGCATCGAGCAAGCGCACCTGCGCACCGTTGGCGAGCACGACCTCGGTGTTGCGCAGGAACTCCAGCACGCCGTAGGAGAAGGCCGCCGCGCGCGTGCCGCCGCCGGAAAACGCGAGGATGACCAGCGTCTCCGGGGTCTTGAAGTGCGCCTGCCGCGTGGACAGGCGGTAGCCGCTGTCGGGATCGACGCGATCGATCGGCGGATTGACCGGTCGCGTCGCGCAGCCGGCGAGCGCGAGCGCTACCGCGGCGAAGGCGAAGCGATGAGCGAGGCTAAGCATGGCGACGACCTCCTTTCGTCGGCAGGGAAGATCGGCGCGGGGTCGCGGCGCGCGCGAAGGTCATGATCGGTTCGTCAGCATCCCGGCAATCCGCCGCGAAGCCAGCACCGCCTCGCCCAAGGCGAAGAAACCCGCCGCGTCCGCCGGCGGACTGGCCAGCGCGTCCTTCCCGCCGCCAGCGGCGCCGGGTCGCGGCCACCGGCGCGAAGGCGAGGTCACTTGGTGTGATCGACGTGGCACATCAGACATTCCATGTGCCCCTGCTGGTTCCAGGTCTCCGCCTTCTGGCCCGGAACGTCGGGCCCGTGGCAGGAGACGCAGTGCTAGGTGGCCTTGGAGGGCTTCCACACCGGCGGCGTCCACTTGCCGTCGAAGTATTCGTTGAGCGCCACCACGACGATGTAGACCACCTCGCCGGCAACCTTGGCGCAGCGCTCGATCTTGGCCTCGCTCTTGATGTCGGTGCCGGCGGCCAC
>JAJTHJ010000186.1 GCA_021298875.1 Burkholderiales bacterium
CGCGCGCCTGCTCGTACTCCTCGAGCACGACGACCCCGGCGCCCTCGCCCATCACGAAGCCGTCGCGGCCGCGATCCCAGGGGCGGCTGGCGCTAGCCGGGTCGTCGTTGCGGGTGGACAGTGCGCGCATCGCGTCGAAGCCGCCGATGCCGAGTTCGCAGATGCTGGCCTCGGCACCGCCGGCGACCATCGCGTCGGCGTCGCCGTGCTCGATCAGTCGCGCCGCGTCGCCGATGGAATGCAGGCCCGTCGTGCAGGCCGAGACAATCGCCAGATTCGGCCCTTTGATCCCGTACATGATCGACAGATTGCCGCCGACCATATTGATGATCGCGCCGGGGATGAAAAACGGCGAGATACGCCGCGCGCCGCGGCTGCGCATCTCATCGACGGTCGCTTCGATCGACGGCAGCCCGCCGATGCCCGAACCGACGATGCAGCCGATCCGTTCGCGGTTGGCGTCGGTGATGTCGAGCCCGGAGTCGCGGATCGCCTGCACCGCGGCGGCGATGCCGAAGTGGACGAACGCGTCCATCCGCCGCGCCTCCTTGGGCGGGATGTAGGCGGAGACGTCGAAGTTCTTGACCTCGCCGGCGATCCGGCACCCCAGGGCGCTCGCGTCGAAACGCGTAATGGGCCCGATCCCGGAGTGTCCGGCGGTCAGGCTGGCCCAGGTGGTCGGCACGTCGTTGCCGACCGGGGAGACGGCGCCGAGGCCGGTGACGACAACGCGGCGTCGGCTCATGAAGCGTGCGGCGCGGCCGGCTTACTCTTTCTTGCCGTGCTCGGCGATGTACTTGATGGCATCGGCCACGGTGCGGATTTTTTCCGCTTCCTCGTCCGGGATTTCGGTGCCGAATTCGTCCTCCAGCGCCATCACCAGTTCGACCGTGTCCAGCGAATCCGCGCCCAGATCCTCGACAAAGGCCGACTCGTTCTTGATGTCGGCTTCGTTGACGCCGAGTTGCTCGGCGACGATCTTCTTGACGCGTCCTTCGATGTTTTCCATGTACTCCTCCAGCGACCGCGGCGTAGGGTCAAAAACGGAGCGCGGAGTCTATCAGAGGGGTCGCGCCCCGGGACTCAATGCATGACCATGCCGCCGTTGACCGGCAGCGTGGCCCCGGTGATGTAGGCCGCCGTGGGCGAGGCGAGGAAGGCCACGGCCGCCGCCACGTCCTCGGCATGGCCCAGGCGCCCGAGCGGAATTTGCCCGAGCAGCGCCTGCGTCTGCGCCTCGGTCAGCGCGCGCGTCATGTCGGTGTCGATGAAGCCCGGCGCCACGCAGTTGACGGTGATGCCGCGGCTGCCGACTTCGCGCGCCAGCGCCCGGGTCATGCCCTCCACCCCAGCCTTGGCCGCGGCGTAGTTAGCCTGGCCCGGATTGCCGCTGGCGGCCACCACTGAGGTGATGTTGACGATGCGTCCGCGCTTGGCCTTCATCATCGCCCGCAATACGCCGCGCGACAGGCGGAACACCGCCGACAGGTTGGTGTCGAGCACGGCACCCCAGTCCTCGTCTTTCATCCGCAGCACCAGCGTGTCGCGGGTGATGCCGGCGTTGTTGACCAGCACCGAGACGGCGCCGAAGTCGCGCTCGATCTCCGACAGCAGCGCATCGCCGCGCGCCGCATCGCGCACGTCGAACACGACGCCGCGGCCCTTCGCGCCGAGCGCGGCGAGCCGCTCCCCGATCGCGGTTCCGCCGGCTTCGCTCGTCGCGGTGCCGATCACGGTCGCGCCGCACTGGCCAAGCCGCTCGGCGATGGCTCGTCCGATGCCGCGCGAGGCGCCGGTGACCAGCGCCACCTCGCCCGCCAGCGCGTCCGCGGCCAGTAGATGTTGGGTTGTCATGGTTGTGCTCCCTCGGTCTTGGCAAGCGCCTCTTGCAGGCTCGCCGGGTCGGTGATCGACAGGCTCTCCAGCGTTGGCACGATGCGCTTGGTCAGCCCCGCCAATACGCGGCCGGGGCCGCATTCGATCACATGGGTGACGCCGTCGTCCGCCATCCGGCGCACGATCTCGGCCCAGCGCACCGGGCCCGCGGCCTGCCGCGCCAGTGCATCGCGGATGCGCGCGGGGTCGATCTCGACCGCCACGTCGATGTTGTTCAGCACCGGCACCGTGGGTGGATTCACCGCGACGGCTGCCAGCCGCTCTGCAAGCCGCCAGCGCGCCGGTTCCAGCAGCGACGAGTGAAACGGCACCGACACCGGCAGCGGTACCGCGCGCTTCGCACCCAGCCGCTTGGCCGCGGCGCAGGCGCGCTCCAGCGCCGCGTTGTGGCCGGCGATCACCACCTGCAACGGCGCGTTGAAGTTGACCGCTTCCACCACCTCGCCCTGCGCGGCTTCGGCGCAGGCCGCGCGCACCTGCTCGTCGGACAACCCGAGGATCGCGGCCATGCCGCCGGTGCCGACCGGTACCGCCTCTTGCATCGCCTGCGCGCGAAAGCGCACCAGCCGCACAGCGTCGTCGAGCATCAAGGCGTCCGCCGCGGTCAGGGCCGTGTATTCGCCCAGGCTGTGGCCGGCCATCACCGCCGGCACCGGACCGCCGGCCGCCCGCCAAGCACGGTAAAAGGCGAAGCCGGCAACCAGCATGCAGGGCTGGGTGTTGACGGTCAGCGCCAGTTGCTCGGCCGTGCCTTGCTCGATCAACCGGGCGAGGTCTTCGCTTAGGGCGGACGAGGCGCTTTGCACGACCTCGGCCACGACCGGGTCGCCGGCAAAGGGCGCCAGCATGCCGACCGACTGCGAACCCTGACCGGGAAAAACGAATGCGAGTTTCATTGGAACGAAGCGAATCAATAGCGAAGAAGCACGGAACCCCAGGTGAAACCACCGCCCACCCCTTGCAGCAGCAGAAGCTGGCCGCGCCGAATGCGCCCACTGCGCACGCCCCAGTCGAGGGCCAGCGGCACCGACGCCGCCGAGGTGTTGGCATGCTGGTCGACGGTGGCGATCAACCGCGAGTCGGGCAAGCCGAGCTTGCGCGCGGTGGCCATGAGGATGCGGATGTTGGCCTGGTGCGGGATCAGCCAGTTCACTTGCGCGGTCCCCATGCCGGCATCGGCCAGCACTTCGCGTGCGGAAGATTCGAGCACATGCACCACCTGCTTGAACACGGCCTGCCCGTCCATCCGCAGGAACGGATCGCCGACCACTTGCCCGCCCTCGATACGGCCGGCCGTGCAGAGAATGCGCGCCTGGCTGCCGTCGGCGTGCAGGCGGGTGGCGAGCAGACCGGGCTCGTCGGCCGCCTCCAGCACCACCGCGCCGGCACCGTCGCCGAACAGCACACAGGTGCTGCGGTC
>JAJTHJ010000038.1 GCA_021298875.1 Burkholderiales bacterium
GTGCGAGGTGCCGTGTGCCAGCCCGACGAGGCCGATCACCTCGGCATCGCGGGCCAGCGGTGGCGGCAAAGTGGCGCTGCTCATGCGCGGCAATTTAGCAGCAGGAGGCGTCGATAATGCGCCGTCGCTTCGAGGCATGTCGATGCTCCACATCGTTCGATCCCTGCTCGCTCTCCTGCTCGCACTGCCGCTGGCTACGCTCGCCGCCGAGCCGCTGCGCTTGCGCGTGATCGCGTTCAACGACTTTCACGGCCATCTGGAAGCGGGCGAACTCACGGTGCCCGTGCCCGACCCCGCCGACCCGACGCGCCCGCTTGCGCTGCGCTCCGGCGGCGCGGCCTTTCTGGCGACCCGCATCGCGCAGTTGCGGCGCGAAGTGCCGGCGAGCGTCGTCGTCTCCAGCGGCGATCTGATCGGCGCCTCACCGCTGGTGTCGGCACTGTTTCACGACGAGCCGACCATCGAGGCAATGAACCTGATCGGCCTCGACCTGAACGCCGTCGGCAATCACGAGTTCGACCACGGGGTCGATGAACTGCGCCGGCTGGTCGGAGGCGGCTGCATTGCCACCCCGCGCGGGGCGGCGGCGACCTGCCAGCATCCGACGGGGCGCTACTCGGGGGCGAAGTTCCCGTTCATCGCCGCCAACGTCGTTGGCGGCGACAGCCAACCGCTCTTGGCCGCCTCGGTGGTCAAGACGATCGACGGCGTGCAGGTCGGCTTCATCGGCGCGGTCACCCGCGCCACGCCGGGCATCGTGATGCCGGCGGGCATCCGCGGCTGGCGCTTCCTGCCCGAAGCGGAGGCCATCAACCGCGAAGCGCGCCGCCTGCGCGAGGCCGGCGTCGGCGTGCTGATCGCGGTGATTCACGAAGGCGGCGAGGCCGACGGCGGCATCAACGCCTGCGACAACCCGCGCGGTGAGATCTTCGAGATCGAAAAGCGGCTCGATCCCGCGATCGACGCCGTGCTCTCCGCGCACACCCATCGTGCCTACGTCTGCACCATCGAGGGCCGCACGGTGATCCAGGCCGGCGCCCACGGACGCCTGCTGTCGGTGATCGATCTTGCGATCGACCGTGCCAGCAGCCGCGTGCTGCGCGGCCAGACCCGCGCCCGCAATGAGCCGCTGCCCAACGGCGGCAGCACGGAGCCGGCGCTGCGCGCCGCCTACCCGCCGCTGGCGCCGGATGCGCAGGTGCTGGCGCTGGTCGAGCACTACCGGCAGCGTGCCGAGCCGCTGGCGCAGCGACCGGCCGGGCGGATCGCCGCGCCGTTCGTCCGCGTGCCGGACGCCGGCGGCGACAGCCCGGCCGGACGCCTGACCGCCGACGCGCAACTGGCCGCGACGCGGACCAACGGCGCGCAGATCGCCTTCACCAACCCCGGCGGCATCCGCACCGACTTGCGACCGCGCAGTGGCGGCGCGGTGACCTATGGCGATGCCTTTGCGATGCAACCCTTTGGTAACGCGCTCGTCACGCTGACGCTGACCGGCGCGCAATTGCGCACGCTGCTGGAATCGCAGTGGAGCCGCCACACCCCGGAGCGGGTGCGGTTTCTCCAGCCCTCGCGCGGATTGACCTACGCGTGGCGGGCGGCGGCGCCGTGGGGCGAGCGCATCGACCCGGCGTCGTTGCGACTGGACGGTGCGCCGGTGCGGCCGGATGCGCTCTACCGGGTGACGGTGAACAGCTACCTCGCCGACGGCGGCGACGGCTTCGTGGGCTTGCGCGCCGGCACCGACGCCACCGGCGGCCCGCTCGACGTCGATGCGCTGGTCGAGTACCTGCGGCAAGCCTCGCGCACGCAGCCGCTGGCGCCCGACCCCCTGCCGCGGATCGGCCGGCTCGAATAGCCCGCGGTGGGATAATCGCCCTCCGCTTCAACGCACCGGGAACTTACCCCAATGCGACGCAATCGCTTTATCTCGCGCGCCCGCCAGTCGGCCGACGCCGCCACGCTGGGCAAACTGGCGCGGCGGCTGGCCGAGTCGAGCAGCCGCCTCGAAGACGACCTCTGGCAGCGCCGCCTGACCGAACTGCTGAACGACCGCCTCGCGCGCGGTGCCGACGCCGACATCGACGCAGCGCTCGACCAGCTCGCGCGCGACGACGGCCGCGCCTACGAAGAACTGGCCGACCTGGCCGAAGCCTGCGCCGAAAGCGCCACCCTCGACATCGACGGTGCGCCGCACGACGCGCTGCTGCTGGCGCTGCCGCTGCTCGCCTGGTCGCGCTACAAGCTGCCGGCGGGCCCGGTGTCGAGCGCGGTGTTGGACAACACGACCACGCAGCTCACCGCGCATCTGGCCGCCCGCGGCGTGCGCGTGGCGCTGGCGGACGCGATCTTTGCGATCGACCAGTTGCCGGACTCCTTCGGCGAGGTACATGAATTCGCCCAGCGCGCCTTTGCCGCGGCGGCCGAGGGGCAGCGCCTGAAGATCGACCCCAAGAGCCTGCGCGAGCCGGTGGCGATGCTGGCCGACACCCGCTACCTGCTGGCCGCCTTTGTCGCGCCGCAGGGGCAGCCGCTCTTTCACTGGCAGCAGCCAGGAGTGGACCCCGACGCCAAGACCGCGGCGCTGGAAGCCTTTGGCGAGCAGATCGCCAATGTGTTGAAGCCCGTACTAACCGGCTGCCGCTATCGCCTGCTGGCGCCGGTGGCGTTCCACGCGGCGCTGCGCGACGGCGACCGCGAGCTGCGCGGCTTCTCGCTGGAGGCGGCGGTGGCCTTCCTCAAGCTCACGTTCAACCTCGAAGCGAGCAGCCTGCAAGCGACCATCGCCGCCTACGAAGACAAGCGGGTCGAGGAGATGCGCGTCGGCATCGGCCCCGCCGGCAACGACGACAGTGTGGTCGAAGGCGTGGTCTGGCCGCTGCTCGGCGACGACGAAGAAGCGGCGCAGGAGGAAATCGAAGCCGCCCTGCGCCAGCTCGGCGTCACCCGCGTAACCGCCCACGCGCACCGCTTTCCGCTGGAGTATTGCGACGATTGCGGCGCGCCGATCGTCCCCAACCCGGCCGGGCATTCGGTGCACACCGAGCAGCCGGAAGACGGCGAAGAGCAGCCCGCGGCACCGCTGCACTGAGCACGGGTGGCGGGCGCCGCCGCATCCGCCCCGGTTCACGCCTTGAACATCGCCGTCCAGCGCCTGATCGACCGCAGCGTCGGTATCCCCGTGTGCGCGCTGCTGTCGCTCTTCGAGCGGCTGCGGCCGCGGCGCGAGCCGTTTGGCCCTGCCAGCGGGCCGCGCCGCATTGTGGTGATCTTGCTGTCGGAAATGGGCAGCCTGGTGCTCGCCAACGCGATGTTCGAGCGACTGCGCCGGCGCTACCCGACAAGCGAATTGCATGTCGTGCTGTTTGCCAAGAACCGCGAGGCGCTGGGGCTGGTGCGCGCCGCCGCCGACGCAGGCGCCATCGAGATCGACGACCGTTCGGCCGGTCGCCTCGCCGCGACACTTTGGCGCGCCCTGCGCACGCTGTGGCGGCTGCGGCCGGATGTGGCGATCGACTGCGAACTCTTTGCGCGGATCGGTAGCATCCTGGCCTACCTGTCCGGTGCAGCGGTGCGAGTCGGCTTCGAGCGCGGCACGCAGGAAGGCTTATACCGCGGAAGCTACATCAACCGGCCGGTGATCTACAACCCGTACCAGCACGTCTCGCGGCAGTTTCTCGCGTTGGTCGATGCGATCGGCGCCGGCGCGCGGCCGCTGGCCAAGGCAGCCGATACCGAGGCGCCGCTGGCGGCGCCGCCGTTCGAGTTCGCGCCGGGTGAGGTCGCCGCGGCGGCGGAAAAGCTTCACCGCGACTTTCCGGCGCTGCGCGGGCGGCGCCTGGTGCTGGTGTATCCGGGTGGCGGCATTCTGCCGATCCGCGCCTGGCCGCTGGCGCATTTCGCCGAACTGTGCGCGGCCCTGGCCGGCGACGGCTACGCCATTGGCCTGACCGGACTGAACGTCGATCGTCCGCTTGCCGAAGAACTGGCTGCCCGCGTGGGCAGCCCGCACTGCGTGAGCCTGGCCGGCTATACGCGCTCGGTGCGCGAGCTGCTGGCACTGAGCCGCGCCGCCGACCTGCTCGTCACCAACGACGGCGGGCCGGGTCA
>JAJTHJ010000243.1 GCA_021298875.1 Burkholderiales bacterium
AGCACGCGCGGCTCGACCACCAGGGCCGGCTTGGCCGGCGCCGCTTTCTTCGCCGCTTTGGCGGGTGCGGCCGACGGGGTCGCCGCGGTCTGGGCGCCAGCCGTGGCGCCCAGTGCAAGGCCTGCGGCGAGCGCGAGGGTATGGAGCTTCTTCATGTCCGCTTCCTGGGAACGGGGAAAATTGGCCGCGGCCGGTGCGTCGGGGGCTACGCGCCGGCCGCGTCCGGAAGGGGCTGCCCGCGGAATCCCGACGGGCAGCCTGAACAAGCGGCTGCGTAGGCCGCTATTACGGTCTTTCGATGCCGATTGCCAACGCCTCCGTGTAGGTGATCTTCATCTGGTCGCCGACCTTGACTCCGGTCAGCATCGCCTTGTCCTTGAGCTTGACCTCGGTGAAGTGGCCGAGCGGCCCGCGCACCAGCACCGTGCCGCGGGCGGCGTCGATCGACCAGATGTTGGTGACCATCGTGACCCGGCTGGCGGCGGCCATGCCGGGCTTGGCGCCGGGCTTGGCCTTGGCGGCGTCGTCCCACACCGTGGCCGAGCGGATGCCGTCGCCCTTCTGGAAGTCCACCACCAGGGCCTCGAAGTAGCGCACCACCATTTGGTCGCCGACCTTGACCTGCGGCAGGTTCTTGACACTCTCATCGACCACCACCGAGAACACGTTGCCGGCCGGGCCCTTCAAGGTGACGATGCGGTTTTTCAGGTCGATCGCCTCGACCACCGCGGTCACCCGGACGGCGTCCATCGTGGCTGCGGCATCGATCACCTTGGGCGCGGTGGCGGGCTGTTGCGCCGCTACGGGTAGGCCGAAGGTCAGGCCCAGAGCGGCCGTGGCCGCGGTCAATACGAATGTCTTCTTCATCTGCGTGCTTCCTTCAGGTTTGGGGGTTACCAGCTGAACGCCACGCCGATCGCCGGACCGTTGAAGGTGAGCGACTGGATCGGCGAGTCGGATTTGAGGTCGTAGTCGATGTAGCGCCAGGCGGCGAGCAGTTCGCCCCAGCCGAAGGCGTAACCGATACCGGCCACGGCCTGCCAGGTGAACTGCGAGTTGCCGGTGCCGAGGTCGAGGTAGTAGGGCACGAACCAGCGCCCCTGCTCACCGAAGCGCGCCCGCCCGCGCACGCCGACCACGCCGTCCCAGTTGGTCGCGCTGATCTCGGTCCGGCCGCTGCGTCCCGGCAGCCCGACGGGGCCGACGTTGCCGCTGAAGGCCCAATCCAGCGTCTGGTCGAGGTTCGCGACGCGCACGCCGGCCAGCGCGCTGAAGCTGTAGTCGGGCGACTCGATCAGCGAATACGTGCCGACCAGCGTCACGATGGTGGACTTCACGTCCAGGCTCAGATTGGCCGTCAGATCGGCCGGGATCGCCCGCCCGCCGAGCGAAAAGTCGCGCGTGGCGCTGCCGTCGCCGCCGACGTCCGAATAAAACACGTCGGCCAGCGCACCCCACTTGCCTTTCTGCGCCTCGAAGGTGCCCATGAAGGCGAACTTGAGGTTCGACACCAGCGTGCTGGCGTCGACGCCGATGCTCGGGCCAGACGCACCGCTCGGGAACTGCGTGGTGCCGTCCAAGCTTGGAAAGTACCCATACAGCACGCCGCGGAAACGCCAGTCGTCGGCTTTGTCCTGCGCCTGCGCGGTGGGTGCGGCAAGCGCACTCGCGCCAGCCAGCAGGGCGGCGGCGATGCAGGTCTGCAATCGCATGGCGGTCGGTCCTCGGTGAAGGGTTACTTGGGAAACATCAACTGAACTTGCGCGCGCAACTGCCAGTTGGGGCCGTTATCCGGGCGCACCACGTTGTAGTAGCCACCCAGTTGCGCGTTCACCGGCAGTTTGCCGAAGTGAAAAATGTGGCCGACGCCCAGGCCCAGCGGCACCGTCCACTGCTGGCCGCTATCGGCCTTCCAGTCGGCGGTGATGATTGGCACCGTATCGATGTAGGTCCCGCCCGGCAGGTTGTAGTTGACGAACGGCTGGATCAGGAAGTTGTTGTAGCTGCCGCCGCGCCCGCTGGAGGACAGCGACCACACGTTGTTGACGAGCGCGCCGTAGACCCAGGGGTCGCCCGGCTTCAGGCGCAGCAGCACCGCGGTCGGGCCCAGGCCCCAGTTCTTGTTGCCGAGATCGTTGGTGTCGGTCGGTGCCTGCACGATGGCGCCGGCACCCCATATCAACCCGTTGGCGCCCGGTTTGGCCGGCGAGACGAAGCTCGACAACTGCAAATCCCCCAGCCCGAAGCGGCTGCCCTGGCCGGGTACAAACTCCGGCTGCCAGATGAGCGGCAGGATCGTGCGGGTGATCAGGTTCCAGTCGGGGCTCAGCTCGAACGGGATCACCGGCTGGATGTTCAGGACGTTCTGCGTGCCGTTGAGCGGACCGGTGTTGAAGTTAGTGTTGTTCTGCAGCGGCAGGCTGACGAGATTGCCGACCGGGTTTTGCGCCAGCTTGGCGAGTTGCTCGGCAGTCAGTTCCGCACGCGCCGGCGCGGACGCCGCGAGCGCGGCGGCGAGCGCGCCAGCCGCGGCGGCGCGCCGGGCAAGCGTGGTGTGCTTCATCGTCGGGGTCCTGCGCGGCGCTCGCTTACGGGATCATCCCGCACTCGAACATCTTGTTCATCACCGGGCCGGCAATCTGGTTGAAGAAGTATTGGCGCGCCTGCGGGTCGTTGCGCAGAAAGTCGATCGCGCGCTGCTCTTCGGCCGACGGCGGCTTGCCTCGGCTCTGCCACAGCTGCTCGCAGGTGGCGCTCTGGTACCTCTGCGTCACTCGACCGGCAATCAAGTCGAGAACCGGGTACTGCGCGAACGCCACGCCAGCGGCGAGCGACACGGGGATCAGGGCGTAGGGCAACAGACGTTTGTTCATGTAAGGCTCCTCGAAAGAAAAATCGCCCCCGGCGACCGGGGGCACAGGGTGTGCGTGGCGTTGTGCGCGCTCAGTCGGCCACCGCTTTCGTTTGCATCGCGGCGCGCAGTTTCTCGATCTCGGCCGGCGACAGTTGCGGGCGGTCGATCTTGATCGTCAGCTTGTTGAGCTTCGCGGTCAGCGCGAACGGCGGCCGATAGTCGGAGTCGTTGACGCCGGTCAGCGTGTCTGAGCCGACGTCGAAGCTCTCGTCCCATTGCAGGATCATCGGCAGCGTGCGCTCCATCTTCTTGGTGGCGACGACCTTGCCGTCCACCTTGAGCGTTCCCACGCCGGGCCGGCCGATACCGCTGAAGTTGTTGAAGGCGAGCGTGCCGGCGCCCATCCCGTCGTACTTGAAGTCGAATTCGACGACGTGCTTGCCGGGGGTGAGCGCCTCGGGGCCTTCCCACTTGATCCGCTCCAGATCGACCAGGTTCCACAGCCACACGGGCTTGCCCTTGAGCAGGTAGAAGCCGTAGCCGGCAAAGCGACCGCCCGAGGTGACGATCATCCCTTCGGCGCCGCCGGGCGGCACCTCGATCTCGGCGGTGAAGGTGTACGACGCGTTCAGGATGAACGGCGAATCGCCCTGCGGCAGTCCGACCATCGGCCGCGTGTAGACGAACTCCGTGCGGCCGGCGGTGATGTTGGGCCGCGGGGCCACGATCCGCGCCGCCACCGACGCATCGAGCGGGAAGACCTGGTGCTTCTTCGCCTCGGCGACGAACTTCTCGCGCAGCTCGGCGACCTTTTGCGGGTACTTGGCCGCCAGGTCGTCGAACTGATTGAACTGCCGCGACAGGTCGTACAGCTGGAACGTCTGCTGGTTCAACGGGTCAGGGTTAGCCGGGCCGAAGGCCTCCCACGGCGCGCGGTTGACCTTGGTGGAGAGCAGCCAGCCGTCGTCGTACAGCGCCCACTGGCCCATCATCTCGAAGTACTGGGTCTTGTGGCGCGACGGCACTTTGGCGTTGGCGGCGTCGAAGGTGTAGAGGAAGCTCGTGCCTTCGATCGGCGCCTGCGGGATGCCATCGACCATCTGCGGCGCATTGATGCCAGCGGCTTCGAGGATCGTCGGCACCACGTCGATCACGTGCACGAACTGCTCGCGCAGTGCGCCTTTGTCCTTGATCTTCGCCGGCCACGACACCACCATGTTCTGGTTGATGCCGCCCAGCCGCGAGGCGTTCTGCTTGAACCAGTCGAACGGCGTGTCGAACGCCCAGGACCAGCCGGCCGACATGTGGTTGTACGTGTACTCCGTACCCCACACTTCGTAGAACTTCATCTGCACGTCCACCGGCACCTGCACGCCGTTGAAGAACGCCACCTCGTTGGGCGTGCCGAGCGGCCCACCTTCGGCGCTGGTGCCGTTGTCGCCGTTGATGTAAATGATGAGCGTGTTGTCCAGCTTGCTCAGGTCCTGGAAGTGCTGCACCACGCGGCCGATCTCGTAGTCACTGTAGGCCGCATAGGCGGCAAACACTTCGACCTGGCGGATGAAGAGTTTTTTCTCGTCGGCCGACAGTTCGTTCCACGGCTTGAGCATCTCCTTCGGCCAGGGCACGAGCTTGGTGTCGGCCGGGATCACGCCCAGCCGCTTCTGGTTTTCGACGATGCGCTCGCGCAGCTTTTCGTAGCCCTCGTCGAAGAGCTTCATCGACCGGATCTTGTCCACCCATTCCTTGGTCGGGTGGTGCGGCGCGTGGGTGGCACCCGGCGCGTACTTGATGAAAACGGGCTTGGACGGGTCGATCTGATGCATCCGCGTCATGTAGTCGATCGCGTCGTCGGCCATCGCGGTGACGAGGTTCCACTTGCCTTCCTGCCCCTTGAACGGATAGATCTGCGTGGTGTTGCGGAACAGGTTCGGCTGCCACTGATTGGCGTCGCCGCCGATGAAGCCGTAGAAGTACTCGAAGCCCATGCCGATCGGCCATTGGGCGAACGGCCCGACCTGACTCGCCTGGAAGGCCGGCACGTTGTGGTCCTTGCCGAACCAGGCGGTCGAGTAGCCGTTGTCCTTCAGCAGGCGGCCGATGGTCGCCTTGTCGCGGCTGATGATGCTGTTGTAGCCGGGGAAGCCCGTGGATTGCTCGGAGATCACGCCGAAGCCCACCGAGTGGTGGTTGCGCCCGGTGATCAGCGCCGCCCGCGTCGGCGACGACAGCGCGGTGGAGAAGACGCGGTTGTAGCGCAGCCCTTCCTTGGCGAGGCGGTCCATCGTCGGCGTCGGAATCACGCCGCCGAAGGTGCTCGGCACGCCGAAACCGGCGTCGTCGGTGATGATCAACAGCACGTTGGGTGCGCCCGCGGGCGGCGTCACGCGCGGCGGCCACCAGATCTTGGATTGCAGCGCGCCGTCCTTGATGACGCCGCCGAAGGGCAGATCGGGCGGCGGCAACTGCTCGCCGTTTAACGCGATCGTGGCGCTGGGCGAGCCCGGCACACCGGTGATCGTGCCGATGTTGGTGCGCGCCTCGCGCGCGCCCATGTCCTGTGCGCAACCGGCCACGCCGATGGCGGTCAGCGCCGATGCGAGGGCGGTCATCGCCCAGCGGGTGTTTTTCATCTTGTCCTCTCCCAAGGGTCGGTCGGTGCCGGCGGCACACTACCCCCTGCGACCGGAATCGCGCGCGCACACTAGCGCGTGAGTTACGGCGGGCGCTTGACAGAATTGGACGCGCTACGCGAAAGCGTCAATGCTTCGCCAGCCGGTGCCGCCACTCGCTCGGGCTGCGCCCGGCCCAGGCCGCAAACGAGCGCGAAAACGAACTTAACTCCGAATAGCCGAGCGCCGCGGCGATCGACTCGACCGGCAGGTCGGTCGCGCGCAGCAGCAGGCGCGCCGCCTCGTACTGCACGGTGGACTTCAACTGGCGGAAATTGACCCCCTCAGCCGCGAGGCGGCGGTTGAGCGTGCGCGGATGCAGGCCGAGCCGCGCGGCCGCATCCTCGACCGTCACGATGCGCTCGGTGAGCGCCGTGTGCAGCAGCCGGCGCAAGGTCTCCGGCAACGGCAGATCGGCAAGCGCGAGGAACTGCGTGCGCTGGCGCGCGAACTCCGCGCTCTGCCGTGCCGGCGCCCCCGGTGGGGGAAAGCGCAGGCAGCGGATGTCGAATGCCACCTCGCTGCGCTCGGCGTTGAAGTACACCGGGCAGCGGAACACTTCGCGGTAGCGCGCCAGCTGCGCCGGGCGCCGCCGCGCCAGCCGTACCTCGCGCGCGTGCCACTCCGCGCCGCACCACTCGCGCAGCAGACGGTGGGTTACCGCGAGCGCGAGATCGACGACGATCTCCACGCCTTCGGCCTCCGGCTCGGCCACGCTGTAGCCGAAACACGCGGAGTCGCCGTCGACCCGCAGGGTCGCCACGCCGCCGCGGTCGTGCAGATGAAGGGCATCGACGGCGGCCCGCAGCGCGGTGCCCAGGTCAGGGGCTTGCAGTATCAGGTCCGCCAGCGGCCCTAGGATCATCGTGCCGCCGCGGTCGCCGAGCAGCAGGCCGATGTACGGGCAGCCGCTCTCTCGCGCGACCGCGGCGCACAGCCGCGCCCCGCGCGTGTACGGCATCGGTGTGTTCAGATCGGCCAGCAGATCGGCCGGCAGTCCAGCTTCGACGAGAAACGGCTGCGCATCCAGGCCGAAGTCCGCCAGCACCGCCGGCAGCGCGACAAAAACGCCGGCCCGCACTTCGCCCGGGCCGACACCGCGAAACGGCGGTGCCGACCCGATGCTGGCCGAGGCGGATTCCGCCTCCTTGTCCGACCGCTCCATGGACGACCTCCACGCCCGCGTAAGCGACGCGAAAGTGTCGCACGCGGGCGCGCTTTAGTGCACTTTGCTCGGGCAAGGACAAAGCGCGCCACTCCTTGCGCGGGGCTTGGCGCTCAAGGCGCGTCCCTACCCTGCCCCGCTTGCGGGGCAGGGTAGGGTTGTGGGGACCAAGCGCTCGCCGGTTGGCGCGGGCTTACTCGCCCGCGCGGCTCGAGGCAAAAAGGTGTCGCGATGATGCGAGGGCGGCGCCGCACGCAGTATATTTGCAGCCCCTCCCCTTCAATAGCCTGCCCCGGACTTGATCCGGGGGGAGGGGTAGGGGTGGGGAGGGGAGGGGTTGTCGGCCGTATCGGCCCGATAGCGTCGGGTTTGCCCAACCACCCATCCCCCTCCCGGCCTCCCCCTTGAAGGGGGAGGAGAAACACGCAACGCAGTTGCGCAAGACGGCACGGCGAGATCGCCGCGTGCCCCGGAAGGAGTAAGCGATGACCCGCTTCACCCCATTCGACGCCGCCGACTATCTGGACAACGAAGAGACCATCGCCGCCTATCTGTCCGCGGCCCTGGAAGACGACGACCCCGATCTCTTTCTGACCGCGGTCAACGACGTCGCGCGCGCCCGCGGCATGACGCAGCTTGCGCGCGACACCGGACTGGGCCGCGAGAGTCTGTACAAGGCGCTCGCACCCGGCGCCAAGCCGAGCTACGACACGCTATTGAAGGTCGTGCGCGCGCTGGGCGTGACGTTGCGCGCCGAGCCATCGCAAGGCTGATCGCGCGGTTTTCTACATCCGCGGCGCCGCGCCGATCTGCCGCGCCAGCCGCTCCGCCGTCGGCGCGGCGTGGGCGAAGAAGGTCTTGAACGCCGGGCACAGGTAGTTCAGCCCCGGCTCGCCGTCGGGGGTGCGCAGCAGGCGGTTTTTCGGGCACTCGCCCCAGCAGTCGGTCAGGTGCGGGCAGCGGCGGCAGTACTGCGGCAGCGTGTCGGCCTTGTCGTAGCCGAACTTGACCTGCCGCGGCGAGAACACTAGGTCGCCCAGCGACTGCTCCTCGATGTTGCCGATCTTGTACTCGGGGTAGACGAAGTGGTCGCAGGAGTAGATGCTGCCGTCGTGCTCGATCGCCACGCCCTTGCCGCAATGCTCGGAGAACACGCACATCTGCGATGGCAAACCCAAGTGCTGTGCCACCAGTGTCTCGGCAAAGTTCACGAGCACCTTGCCGTAGTCGCGCGCCAGCCACTCGTCCCACACCTTGCACAGGAAGTAGCCGTAATCGTCCGGGGCGACCGACCAGTCGGTCACCACCGACTGCGGATGCCCGGGCCGCGCCTGCGGCGAGCCGACGATGGGCGCCTGCTTTGGGTCCCAGGTGCCGGGGGCCACGAGCTCGAAGTCGCGCGGCTCCACGATTGGGGTGAACTGCAAGTAGGTCGAGCCCAGCTCGCGCCGCAGGAAGCGATACACGTCGAGCGGCTTGCGCGCGTTGCCGCGGTGTACGCAGGTCAGCGTATTGAACGGCACGCCGTGCCGGCGCAGCAGTTGCGCGGCGGCGACCACCTCGTCGAAAGTCGGCTCGCCCTTTTTGCTGATCCGGTACATGTCGTGCAGTTCGCGCGGGCCGTCGATCGACAGGCCGACCAGCCATCCGTGGCGCTTGAGGAACTCGGCCCACTCGTCGTCGAGCAGCGTGCCGCTGGTTTGCAGATCGTTTTCGATCCGCTGGCCGGGCTTGGCGTACTTGGCTTGCAGTTCCACCACGCGGCGGTAGAAGTCCAGCCCGCGCAGCATCGGCTCGCCGCCCTGCCAGGAGAACACCACCTGGTCGCCGGTCACGCTGGCGATGTAGTCGCGCACGAAGCGTTCGAGCAGGTCTTCGCTCATCCGCCCCGGGCCGGGGCCGTCGGGCAGCGTGCGCTTGGACAGGTAAAAGCAGTAGGTGCAATCCAGATGACAGGCCGAGCCCTGCGGCTTGGCCATCACGTGGAAGCGCCGCGTGGCGCGGTCGCCGAGCCACTGCGGTACGTGGTACTTGTCGGGCGGCGGGGCGGGGGTGTCGGGCATCGGGCGGCCTCCTTGCGTGCGCAAGTATGCCCGCGGCCGTCGCCGCGGCGACGCGCGGCTTAACTTTCGCCTAACGCTCTCCTAACGCTGCGCTCATCGCCGCTGCCTAATCTGCGGGCCATCGGATTCGTATCCGCTGGACAACCTACAGAAGGAGCAACGATGAAACACAAGACCATCGCCACTGCCGTCGCGGCGGCTTTGTTTGCGGGCGCCGCGGGCGCCTGGGGCGTCAATGAAGTGATGCAGCACAAGACCGTGGTCGCGGCCAACGCGACCGACGCAGCGGTCGTGCCGGCGGTCGTCACTGCGGCCGCGGTGGCGCCGTTGGCCGACGGCGCGCCCAACTACCGCGCGATCGTCAACCAATACGGGCCGGCCGTGGTCGGCATCACGGTCGAAGGCTCGCGCCGCGCCGCCGCGGCGCAGGGCGACGAAGAAGACTTTTTCCGCTTCTTCCGCGGCCTGCCGGGCCCGCGCGGGCAGATGCCGCGCGGCGAGGCGCCGGTCATGGGCAAAGGCTCGGGCTTCATCGTCAGCGCCGACGGCCTGATCCTGACCAACGCGCACGTGGTGCAAAACGCCAAGGAAGTGACGGTCAAGCTCAAGGACCGGCGCGAGTTCACCGCCAAGGTGCTGGGGCTGGATACCGCCACCGACGTGGCTGTGCTCAAGGTCGAGGCCACTGGCCTGCCGACCGTGCAACTGGGCAACTCCAACGACGTGCAGGTGGGCGACCGCGTGCTCGCCATCGGCGCGCCCTACGGGTTGGAGCAGACCGCCACGCAAGGCATCGTCAGCGCCAAGGGCCGCTCGCTGCCGGGCGACACGCAGGTGCCGTTCATCCAGACCGACGCTGCGGTCAACCCCGGCAACTCGGGCGGGCCGCTCTTCGACGGCACGGGCCGCGTGGTCGGCATCAACGCGCAGATCTATTCGCAAAGCGGCGGCTTCCAAGGCTTGGCGTTTGCGATCCCGATCGAAGTGGCCTTGAACGTGAAAGACCAGATCGTCGCCACCGGCAAGGTGCAACACGCGCGCATGGGTGTGCTGCTGCAAGAGATGAATCAAGGGTTGGCCGAGTCCTTTGGCCTCAAGAAGCCCGACGGCGCGCTGGTGGCCAAGGTCGAGCCGAATAGCGCCGCCGCAGCCGCGGGCCTGCAAGCGGGCGACGTGATCCTGTCCATCGATGGCAAGCCGGTCGAAGCCGCGGGCAACGTGAGCAGCCGCGTGGGGTTGGCCAAGCCGGGCGAGACGGTGAAGCTTTCCGTCTGGCGCGACAAGGCCGAGCGCGCGGTCGAGGTCAAGCTCGGCACGGCCCGCGCCGAACAGACCGCCAACGCCGAGCCGGTGGTCGAGAAGGGCCAGTTGGGCCTGGCGGTGCGTCCGCTGTCGCCCGAGGAGAAGAAGCAGACCGGCGCCGACCACGGCCTCGTGGTGCAGCAGGCCGCCGGCCCGGCCGCGCGCGCCGGCATCGCGCAGGGCGACATCCTGTTGTCGATCAACGGCAAGAAGGTCGAGTCGATCGACTCCGTCAAGCAGGTGCTGGCCGACAAGCCCAAGCGCGTCGCGGTGCTGATCCAGCGCGACGAGCAGAGGATCTTCGTGCCGATCGATCTCGGTTGATCGCTTGCGCCGCGTCAAGCAAAACGCCCCGGCTCGACCGGGGCGTTTTGTCGTTACTTGACCTCGACCACGCCGGGCGGCTTCCACGTACCTTCGCCCGCCGGCAGGATCGACGGCGGCTCGGTCTTCGGCCAGTACAGCCGCATCACCATGTAGATCGGGCCGTCGGGCGCGGGCAGCCAGTTGGACTCCTTGTCCTTGCCCGGCGAGTCCTTCTGGACGTAGAGCGTCAGCGAACCGTCCTTGTTGGTCTTCATCTTCGGCAGCATCGGCGAGTTGATCAGGTACCGCTCGATCGGGTTCTTGATCAGCAGTTGCGTCTTGCCGTCGTACATCGTCACCGACCAGAAGGCGTTGACCGGCGGCAACTGGCCCTTAGGGAAGGTCAGTGTGTACTTGCCCTTGCTGCCGTCCAACTCGGCGCCGGCGGCGGTGCGGCGCACCTGCGGGTACATCGCCTCCACCGCGTCGTTGCCGTAGATGCCGGCCTTGGCCGCGCCGGCGCGCAGCAGCCAGTCGCCGTTGAAAAACGCGCGGTCGCCAAAGGCGGCGCCCACGCTCCACCCGTCGATGTTGCGGCCGATGCTAGCCGCCTTCTCGTCGGCCTTCTTGTCGCCCTCCTTCATCGCCAGCAGGATTGCGGCCTTATGTTCGAGCGACAGATCCTTGAACGCGAACTTCTTGCCCGGGCCGATGCCGATGGTGGCGAGCTTGGCGCGGATCGCTTTTTCGTCCGGCGCCGCGGGGATGAACTGCAGGATGAAGTCGAGATACTCGAAGAAGTTGGTCTTGACGAGTTCCTTGTCGATCTTCGGCCAGTCGATGGCCGGGGCGGGCGCCGGCGCAGGCTGCTTGAGGAAGGCCGACAAGGGCTGCGCGGAGTAGCCGTCCTGCACCTTGATCACGTTGCGCATGTCGTTGGCGTCGAACAACTGGGTGCGGAACAGCGCCAGCGAGAAGTCCGACCCCGAGCGGAACACCTTGTCGATGCCGGCCGGTGTGTCGCCCTGCCACTTTGGCCCGACGATCATGAAGTTGCTGCCGTCGTTGCCGGTGGCGCGGCTGCCGATGTAGCCGTAATTGAAGGCGCTGCTGTCGACCAGTTACACCGAAAAGTAGCGCTTCTTGTCGATCTTGCGCACGGTGAGCACCATCGGCTCGGCGCGCAGGTCGAGCCAGACGAACGAATACGGCGTGTCGCTGTTGGGGGTGACGACGGCCGTGTCCTCTTACGTGAACACGCGCCGCTCGTTGAACAGCGTATTGAGCGGCGCCTTGTACTGGGTGGAGGACTTGTCGACGGTGAACTCGTACTGCACCGCGTAGTTCATCACCAGCGGCAGGCCGTAGATGAAGCCGGCTTCGGCAATGGCCTTGGTTTCTTCGATGCTCGGTGCCGGCACGCCGGCCGCCGCGTCCTTCTTGGCGGCCTGGGTCACCGGGTCTTCCTTCTTGCCGCAGCCGGCGAGCAGGGCGATGGCGGCCACGCCAACCAGGGCGGCTCTTCTCCCGATCGACAGACTCATTTTCGCCTCCGGGCGAAGTGGGGATGTTGGACGAGCGCGCTCGGGTGGCGCACCGGCGCGGCTTTAGCGGGCGACAACGGTGGCGTCGGTGCCCGTGCCCTCGACGTAAACCGCCTGACCGACGCGCAGATTAGGGTTCGGTTGCTGCGTGACGACGACCAGCACGCCGCTGTTGAGCCGAACCACGATCTGTTGCGCGGTTTTCTCGCTCTCGTACTTGTTCTGTGCGAACTGGCCGCCGACGGCGCCGGCAATCGCGCCGACGGCGATAGCCACATCGCGCCCGGTGCCGGCGCCGATCAGGCTCCCGATGCCGGCACCCGCAGCGCCGCCGAGAATGGCGCCGATGCCCAGTTGATGCGGGTGATCGACCTGCACTTCGGTGATCTGCTCGATGCGGCCCTGGCGCACCTCCACTGGCGCTTGATTGGGTGTGGCACAGGCCACGAGGGTCGCGGCAATCAGCAGCGGGGCGGCGAAGCGAAGCAATGAGGCCATGAAAAACTCCCGAAAGAAGAAAAGTGCGCAGAGCGCATCGGACAAAATGTCAAGCTTCGCAGTCGACCGCTGCGCCGGCTTCGCAGTTTCCGACACGCGATCGCGGCAAACGGGTAGGCCGCGGGACGGGAGCGGGGGAAGAGTGGTGGCCAAGGACGGAATTGAACCGCCGACACAAGGATTTTCAGTCCTCTGCTCTACCAACTGAGCTACTTGGCCGTGCCGGGCGCGAAGCACGAGAGTTTCGCGCTCTGCGTCAAAGGGCACATAGTATAGCCGACCACTCCTTGCGCGCATGCGTCGCCACGTAGAATCGTGCGCTTTGGAGCGTCGTTTTGCCAGCCTCTACTCCCGATCTGTTCGACGTCGCGGTCGTCGGCACCGGCACCGCCGGGTTGACGGCTGCGCTGGGCTGCTCGCAGGCGGGCCTGCGCGTGGCGCTGATCGGGCCGCCCGCGCGGCGCTTCGCACCGTCGGCAGAAGCGCCGTGGGATGCGCGTATCTACGCCCTTGCACCGGCCACGGTTGCGGAGTGGCAGCGGCTCAAGGTCTGGCCGCAGGTGGACGCGGCGCGAATGCAGCCGGCGGCGCGGATGCGCATTGCCGGCGACGCCGGCGGCGAGCTCGTCTTCGATGCCTGGCGGGCGCACGCGACGGAGCTCGCCACCATCGGCGAGGAAGGCGAGTTGTTGCGCGTGTTGCCTGCCGCCTGCGCGTTTGCCCCCGGCGTCACCGCGCTGGAGTCGAACTTCGAGTCGATGGTGGTCGGTGCCGACGCGGCAACGATCGCGCTGGCCGACGGGCGCAGCCTTACCGCGCGGTTGGTGGTCGGCGCCGACGGTGCGCACTCCGCGGTGCGCGCCGCGGCCGGCATCGGCGCGCGCAGCGAACCGTACGGACAGACCGCCGTCGTCGCCAACTTCGCCTGTGCGCGGCCGCACGAGGCGACCGCCTGGCAGTGGTTTACCGACGAGGGCGTGGTCGCGCTTCTGCCGCTGCCGGGGCAGGCCGTGTCGCTCGTCTGGTCGGCACCGCAAGCCTTGGCCAACGAACTGGCCGCGCTGGCACCCGCGGCGCTGGCCGTGCGCGTGCAGGCGCGCAGCGGCGGCGTGCTGGGCGAGTTGACGCCCTTGGGTGGTAGCCATGCCTTTGCGCTGCGCAAACTGACCGTCGATCAGTTGGTCGGTCCGCGCGTGGCGCTGCTCGGCGATGCTGCGCACGTCGTGCATCCGCTGGCCGGCCAGGGCTTGAACCTCGGGCAGCAGGACGTGTCCGAGTTGTTGCGCGTGCTGGCCGCACGCGAAAGTTTTCGCGATCCGGGCGACCTCGTGCTTCTGCGTCGCTATGCGCGGCGCCGGGCCGAGGCGATTGCGCTGATGCGCGGCGCCACCGACGGGCTGGCGCGGCTGTTTGGCGCCGACGATCCGCTGCTGCGGCGGCTGCGCAATCTCGGATTGTCGCTGGTCGACGCGGCGGCCCCGGTCAAGCGCGCGTTGATCGGGCATGCAATGGGTTGAACACTGACGGCTAAACACCAACGAAAGGACAAGTCTCATGAACGGCAAGACCATCGTGACCCTGATGACCGCGCTGGGCCTGCTGCTCGACGCGCCCGCCTGGGCGCAGACCGGCGCCAAACCCAAGGCGCCGACCGCCGAGGAGCAACAGATCGCCACCCGCTACCAGCAGCGTTTTGGTACCGCGCCGGACTCGGTGGCGCGCACACCGTTCGGCTGGTGGGAGGTGGCCATCGGCACCGAGGTGTTCTACGTCGATGGCGAGGTGAACTACGTGCTCGTCGGGCAGGCGTTCGACGCGCGCACGCGCGAGAACCTGACGCAGAAAAAGCGCGACGAGCTGATGAAGATCGACTGGAAGTCGCTG
>JAJTHJ010000206.1 GCA_021298875.1 Burkholderiales bacterium
CAAGACCACCGGCTCGACGGTTCTGCTGCCTTGACCGCAGCACAGCCGGCCGAACGCCGGCTGATCGTCCTGCTGTCGGTCGGTGCCTTCGGCTCGGCCGCATCGCTGCGCGTGACCGACGCGCAGTTGCCGGCGCTGGCGCAAACCTTCGACATCGGGCTGGCCGGTGCCGCGCAGGCGATCACCGTGTTCTCGGTCGCCTACGGGCTGATGCAACTGCTCTATGGGCCGCTCGGCGACCGCCACGGCAAGTGGCGGGTGATCGCGCTGGCGGTGGCCGGCGCCAGCGTGGCCTCGGCGCTGTGCGCGCTGGCCGCCGGCTTCGGCGCGCTGCTGGCGGCGCGCGCGCTGGCCGGCGGCTTTTGCGCGGCGATCATCCCGCTGGCAATGGCCTGGATCGGCGACGCGGTCGCCTACGAGCGCCGGCAACCGGTGCTGGCGCGCTTTCTGACCGGGCAGATCCTCGGCATGGCGCTTGGCCAGTGGGCCGGTGGCCTCGCGGCCGATCTCGATCTGTGGCGACTGCCGTTTGCGCTGCTGGCCCTGTGGTTCGCTTGCGCCGCCGTGCTGCTGTGGCGGGCGCGTGCAGCCGCTGCCGCGCTGGCGCCGCCGGCGGCGCGCGGCGGCCACCCATTGCGGGAGATCGCCTACGTCCTGCGCCAGCGCTGTGCGCGCGTCGTGCTGGCGGTCGTGTTCGTCGAGGGCATGGTCTTTTTCGGCCCGCTCGCTTTTCTGCCCACGCATCTTCACCTGGCGCGCGGCCTGTCGCTGGCGGAGGCTGGCGCCGTGGTCACGCTATACGCGGCGGGCGGGCTGCTCTTTGCGTTTGCGGCGGCGCCGCTGCTGCGCCGGTTGGGCGAAGCGGGCCTCGCGCGTGGCGGCGGTGCGCTGATCGCGGCCGGCTTGCTGCTGGTCGCCTGGTCGCCGGTGTGGTGGACGGCGCCGTTGGCCTGCCTGCTGGCCGGCGCCGGCTTCTACATGCTGCACAACACCTTGCAGATCAACGCCACGCAGATGGCGCCGCAGGCGCGCGGGGCGGCGGTATCGCTGTTTGCTTCGCTGTTCTTCCTCGGCCAGACCGCGGGGGTTGCACTGGCGGCGGCGTCGGCGCAACGCGCGGGGACCGCCTCAATCCTTGCGGCCGGAGCGTTGGCGACACTCGTCGTCGGCCTCGCCTTCGCCGCCTTGCGCGAGCGGCAGGTGGCGGTCAGTTGACCGGCTCGGCGAGCGCTCGCTCGACGATCTCGCCGACGGCAACCGACAAGTCCGGGGTGCGGGCGAGTTCCTGCCACGCGGCCTGCATCATCTTTTGCCGGTTGGGCGTGTAGCGGCGCCAGTGCTCCAGCGCGCGGGCCACGCGCGCGGCCACGGTGGGGTTGATGCGGTCGAGCCGGCGCACCTGCTCCAGCCAGAACACGTAGCCAGCGCCGTCGGCGCGATGGAACTCGGCCGGGTTGTGGGCGCAAAAGCCGAGGATCAGCGCATAGACGTTATCGGGGTTGGTCAGGCTGAAGGCCGGGTGATATAGCAGCGTACTGACGCGCTCGAGCACGGGCGGCTCGCCGGGGAAGCGCAGGGCCGTCGCCTGCACCGCGAACCATTTATTCATTAGCAAGGGCTGCTGCGACCACTCGCGCGCCAACAGCAGCAGCACTTCGACCTTGAACGGCGCCGGGCTGGCGACGATGATCTGCAGCGCGGCCTGCTGATCCGTCATGTTCGAGGCGTGCATCAGCTGCAGGCGCGCCAGTTCGAGCGCCTCGGGGTCGTCGCTGGCGGCGAGGTAAGCGAGTGCCAGGTTGCGTAACGCACGCCGACCGGCGCTGGCGGGGTCGGGCGAGTAGGGCGCGGGGGAGGTCAGCTCTTCGTACACGCGATGCCAATCCTCGGCCAGCCGCTGACCGATCGTGCGGCAGGCAAAGCGCCAGGCCGCGCGAATGGCCACCGGGTCGACGACCGCACGACTGTCGGCGATGACCGACTCGTCCGGCAGTTGCAGCGCCAGCGCCTTGTAGGCGGCTGGCAGGCGCCGGTCGAGCAGGGTGCGGTTGAAGACCCGTGCCAGCAGATCGTCGAGTTGTGGCGCGCCGCCGTGCTCGATCGCGCTGGTGGCCCGCGCCAGACGCGCTAGGGCGAGGCGTTGGCCGGCGTCCCAACGATTGAAGCCATCGCTGTCGTGCGCGGCGAGAAAGGCAAGCTCGCTGTCGCTGTAGGGGAAGTCGCAGACGACCGGGGCCGAGAACCCGCGCAACAGCGACGGTACCGGCGGCTGCGCCACGCCGACGAAGCGGTAGGTCTGTTCAGCCTCGGTCAGTTCGAGCAGGCGCGTGCCGGCGCCGGGTCCAGGCTCGCCTTCCACCTGCAAGGGCAGCTCCGCGCCGTTGGCGCCGAGCAGGGCGACCGTCACCGGGACATGCAGCGGCAGCTTCTCCGGCTGCCCCGGCGTGGGCGGCGTGTGCTGGGCCAGCGTCAACTCGTAGCACTGCGCGGTGGCGTGGTAGCGGCCGCGCACGGCGATGCGCGGCGTGCCGGCCTGCGCATACCAGCGGGCAAACTGCGACAGGTCGCGCCCGTTGGCATCGGCCATCGCCGCGAGGAAGTCGTCGCAGGTCGCCGCCTGGCCGTCGTGGCGGTGGAAGTACCACTCCATGCCGCGGTGGAATCCTTCGGCACCGAGCAGCGTGGCCAGCATGCGCACTACCTCGGCGCCCTTGCCGTAAACGGTGGGCGTGTAGAAGTTGCCGATCTCGCGGTAGTGCTCGGGCCGGACCGGGTGCGCCATTGGCCCGGCGTCCTCGGCAAACTGCGTGGTGCGCAGCCGGCGCACGTCCTCGATGCGTTTGACCGCCCGCGCCGCACCCAGGCGGTCGGCGCCGAACTCCTGGTCGCGGTAGACGGTGAGGCCTTCTTTCAGGCCCAGCTGGAACCAGTCGCGGCAGGTGACGCGGTTGCCGGTCCAGGTGTGGAAGTACTCGTGCGCGACGACCGACTCGATCGCCGCGTAGTCGGCGTCGGTGGCGGTGTGC
>JAJTHJ010000016.1 GCA_021298875.1 Burkholderiales bacterium
GGCTGACGCTACTTCTTGCCGGCCTCGGCACGCGCGGCCCGCAACTCGGGCTTGACGATCTCCGCTTTGTACTTGGTCTTCAGCGCGTCGATGTAGGCTAGGTCGTCGGCGCCGCCCAACTGTTGCGTGAGTGCGCGCGACAGCGACTCGCGCTGCTGCGGATCGGGCGCATCGGGCACCTGCGCCGACAACACGCGGAAGACGGCAAAGCCACCGCCATCGAGTTCGACGCCGACATAGGCGGGCAGCTTGGCGGCGGGCACCGCCATGATGGCCTTGACCGCCGCCGGCGGCAGTCCGGCCGCCTGCACCCGCGTCACCGGCCGCGGCGGACCGAAGCCGGTGTCGTTGGAAAACTTCTCCAGCGCGGCGAGCTTCTCGGCGCCGGCGGCGCGGGCGAGCTGGGCCGCTTCTCGGCGGATCACTGCGGCGCGCACTTCGGCCGCCACCTGCTCCAACGGGCGCACGGCCGCCGGCCGATGCTCGAGCACGCGCGCGGCGGCAAGCATGTTGGGGGCGATCTCGATCGCCTCGGTGCTGCGCTTGCTGCGGATCGCCTCCTCGGCAAACAGCGCCTGCGTCAGCTTGGGGCCAAACACTTGTGGCTGGCCCGGTTGCGCCGGCAGCCCGGCCCGGGTCAGCTCGTCGACGGTGCGCAGCGGCAACTTCAACTTGTCGGCCACCGCCTGCAGACTGTCGCCCTGTTCGTAGACGAGGTTGGTGAACTGCTCGGCCGCTTCGGCAAACTTCTTCTGCGCCTGCGCGCGGCGGTACTCCGTTTCGATCGCGCCGCGCACCTGCTCGAACGGCTGCGCCTGCGCCGGTTTGACCTCGGTCACGCGGATGATATGGAAGCCAAAGTCGCTTTCCACCACATCGCCGATCTCGCCCGGCTTCTGCGCGAATGCCGCGCCCTCGAAGGGCTTGACCATCATGCCGCGCCGGAAGAAGCCCAGGTCGCCGCCCTTGGCGGCCGAGCCGGGATCCTTGGAGTACTCGCGTGCGAGCTTGTCGAAGTCGCCGGGACTCTTGCGCAATTGCGCCAGCAGTTCTTCGGCCTTCTTGCGCGCACCGTCCTTGTCCTTGGCGCTGCCGCCGTCGCCGGCGGTGAGCAGGATGTGGCTCGCCCGACGCTGCTCGGGCTCGCCGTAGCGGGCCAGGTTCTGCTCGTAGTAGCCGCGCAGCTCGGCCTCGGGCACGGCGATCTGCGCCGCCGCGTCGTCCAGGCTCAGCACCAGGTATTCGACCTTCATGCTCTCCGGTGTCTGGAAAGCGCTGCGGTTGGTTTCGTAGTACGCCTTGATCTGCTCTTCGGTAGGATTGACCGTGGCCGCAAAGTCGGCAGGCGCGAAGCGCACTTCGCGCACCTCGCGCTTCTCGTCGACCGCGCGCTGCAGGCGGTCGACCACGGTCTGCGGGGCGATCGCCGATTCGCTCACCGCCCGCAGCAGCTGCTCGCGCAGCAGTTCGTCGTGTACCTCGCGCTCGAACTGCGGCTCGCTGCGTCCCTGCGAAGCCAGCAGGCTCTTGTAGCGCTCGTAACTGAACTTGCCCTCCTGCTGAAAGGCCGGGATTGAGGCGATCACCTCTTGCAGACGCTGCGGCGAGATCGCCATGTGGTCGCGCGCCGCCTCCCGCATCACCGCACGCTCGGCGAGCAGCGACTCCAGCGTGGCCGCCCGCACCGCATCGTTGTCGAAAAGCTTGGGATCGAAGTTGCCGCCCATTGCCTGGCGCATCTGCTCCATGCGCTGCCGCTGCGCATTGTCCAGTTCCTGCGGCGAAATTGGCTCGCCGTCCAGGCGCGCCACGGCGGCGTCGGCTGCCGTCATCTGGCTGTAGCCGTAGATCCCGGTGACGACGAAGGACGGAAACACCAGCGCCAACAGAAAGAACATCAACCAGCGGCGGTGCGAGCGGATCGATTCGAGCATTGCGTGAGGTCCTGCGGCAGAAGTGCATAAAAAAAGGCGAACCAAGTTCGCCTTTTTGAGTCTGGCGGAGTGGACGGGACTCGAACCCGCGACCCCCGGCGTGACAGGCCGGTATTCTAACCGACTGAACTACCACTCCATCCTGGCGACGATGCGCCTGCGGCAATCTTGGTGGGTGCTGAGAGGTTCGAACTCCCGACCTACGCCTTGTAAGGGCGCCGCTCTACCAACTGAGCTAAGCACCCTCGCTGCTGCCGCATTGCGAACGCGCCGTAAAGAAGCCGCTAGTTTATCGAGTCCTTGAGCGCTTTGCCAGCGCGGAACTTGACGACCTTGGAGGCGGGGATCTTCACCGCTGCGCCGGTGCGCGGATTGCGCCCGGTGCGGGCACTGCGCCGGCCGACCGCGAAGGTGCCGAAGCCGACGATCGTCACCGCATTGCCTTTTTTGAGCGACGCCCGCACGCCGCCAACCAGCGCGTCGAGCGCGCGCCCGGCAGCCGCCTTTGAAATGTCGGCCTGCTTGGCGACATGCTCGATCAGATCCTGCTTGTTCATGCTGCCCCCTCTCGTCGCGGTTCAAGTAAAAGCGCCCGCAGGCAAGGCGGGCGCTGTGGAATATGTATAGCGGAACTTTAGCAGGTCGCCGCGGTCGCGGCCATCCACTCAATGCGGGCGGACCTCCACAACGGCCGGCGCCACAGCGGCTGCCGCCGGCGCCGTCGCGTCCTCATCCGACAAGGGCTGCGGCGGGCGGGTCAACGCCACCTCCAGCACCTTGTCGATCCACTTGACGGGGATCAGCTCCAAGCGGTTCTTCACGTTGTCCGGAATCTCTGCCAGATCCTTGACGTTCTCTTCTGGGATCAGCACGGTCTTGATGCCGCCACGCAGTGCCGCCAGCAGCTTCTCCTTGAGCCCGCCGATGGCGAGCACCTCGCCCCGCAGGGTGATCTCGCCGGTCATCGCCACGTCCGGCCGCACAGGGATGCCGGCCAGCGCCGATACGAAGGCGGTGGTCATGGCGATGCCCGCGCTCGGCCCGTCCTTGGGCGTGGCGCCTTCGGGCAGGTGGATGTGGATGTCGTGCTTGTCGAACGCCTCGTCCTTCAAGCCCAGGCGCCTGGCGCGCGCGCGCACCACGGTGCGCGCGGCCTCGACCGATTCCTTCATCACGTCGCCGAGCGAGCCGGTGCGCAGGATGTTGCCCTTGCCGGGCATCACCGTCGCCTCGATGGTAAGCA
>JAJTHJ010000244.1 GCA_021298875.1 Burkholderiales bacterium
ACCCGGCCCAGCGCCACGCGCCCGGCCTTCTGTACGTAGTCCCAGGCGGCCGGTAGGTCTTCCAGTCGATCGACCTTGCTCTGGCCTTTGCCGGAAGACGACATCACCGGCTTGATCACGCAGGGCAGCCCGATGTGTTCGCGCACGGCGGTCTGCAACTGCTCCAGCGAGTCGGCAAAACGGTACGGCGACGTGGGCAGCCGGAGTTCCTCGGCCGCCAGCCGGCGGATGCCTTCGCGGTTCATCGTCAGGCTGGCGGCACGGGCGGTTGGGATGCAGGTGGCCAGACCCTCGCGCTCGACCTCCAGCAGGACCTGGGTGGCGATGGCTTCGATCTCGGGGACGATGATGTGCGGCCGCTCGGTGTCGATCAGCCGGCGAAGCTCGCCGGGGTCGGCCATATTGATTACGTGCGCTCGGTGCGCGACTTGGTGGCCCGGCGCGTTCGGATAGCGGTCGGCGGCAATCACTTCCACGCCCAGCGTCTGGAGCGCGAGGATCACCTCCTTGCCCAGTTCGCCGGCGCCGAGCAGCATCACCTTGAGCGCGGCAGGCGAGAGCGGTGTTCCAAGCAGCTTTGTCATCACTGTGAGAGGCGTCCGGCCTTGCCGCATATTGTAATTGACATAATCAATATTATGCGCATTTATCTCTGTGCATGCGATTTCTCAGATTTCACCTAAGAATAATCCGGCAAACATTTGAACAATCGACAGAAACTACGAGAAGAAAGTTCTCCAACTGCGTCCACATCCATACCCCTCAGCTCGGCGATCTTCCCGGCCACAAGGGGCACGCGGCTGGGTTCGTTGACCTTGCCACGGAACGGCACCGGAGAAAGATAGGGCGCATCCGTCTCGATCAGGAGCCGATCAAGCGGCACGCGCGCCGCGACCTCTTGCAGCGCCGCCGCGTTGCGAAACGTGACGATCCCCGAAAACGAGATGTAGAAGCCCAACGCCAGCGCCGCGTCCGCGAAGTCCTGCGTCTCGGTAAAGCAGTGCATCACGCCGCCGACGGCCTCGGCGCCCTCCTCGCGCAGGATGCGCAAGGTGTCGGCCGCCGCAGCACGGGTATGCACGATCAGCGGCTTGCGGCAGGCTCGCGCGGCCCGGATGTGCACGCGAAACCGCTCCCTTTGCCACTCCAGCGGCTCGGCGAGACGAAAGTAGTCCAGGCCGGTCTCGCCAATCGCCACCACCTTGTCCCGTTGCGCGAGGGCGACCAAGGTGTCGACATCGGGCTCGCGCACCCCCTGATAGTCCGGATGGACGCCGACCGACGCATAAACGTTCGGATAACGCAGTGCAACCGCATGCACCGCCTCGAACTCCTCGAGCGTCACGCAAACGTTCAGTGCGGCCTCGACATGCTGCTCCGCCATGCGCGCAAGCACGGCGTCCAAGTCGCCGGCGAGGTCAGGAAACGAAAGATGACAGTGCGAATCGACGAACACCGGTCAGCAGGCCGCGGCGGCGGTCAGATCGTGTGTGTCGGCCGCCCGGACTTCAGAGCCGAGCCGAGCAAATCTTCGATGCGCTTCTTGACGGCGATGCCCGACTCGTCCTCGGGGAACTGCAAGCCGATACCGGCCTGCCGGGTTCCGCCGGCGGGGCTGATCCAGACCACCTTGCCGGCAACGGGAACTTTGGCCGGATCGTCCATCAACGCCAGGATCAGATAGACCTCGTCGCCCAACTCGTACTTGCGCGAGGTCGGCACGAAGATACCGCCGTTCTTCAGAAACGGCATGTAGGCCGCATACAGCGCCGCCTTTTCCTTGATCGCCAAGGACAGCACCGCGGGACGGCCAGCCTGCGGCGCGGCCGCGGTCGTGGTGCCTGGCCCGCTGATGGTAGCGCGTGTGAGGGGTCCTTCCGACATGGCCTAACTCCTCGCTTGTGACTCCCGCCAGAGATCAAGATAACCGAACATCGCCGCTTCGAGCACGAGCCTGGCGTTGAGCGGGTGCTTCGCGCTGCGTTGGTGGCGCGAGATCTCGTCGAGCCAGCGCACCACCGCTGCGAGCGACGCCGTGGAAGCCAACCGCAAAATCGCCGCTGCGTGCGTTCGATGATAACGAACGACGCCGGCCGACTGCGCCGCCGCCAGGTCCCAGCCCCAGCGTGCCAGCACGCGCAGCGCCGATCCGGTATCGAGCGTGCGCGGCACGCGCGCGGCAACCTCCTCGGCGCTCAGGCGCGGCCCTTGCGCAAGCAGCCCGACGAACAACTGCCGCAACTGCGCCGCAGCCTCAGCCTCCTCGCCCGCGTCGAGGGCGGGCCAGGGTGCGCCGCCATTGGCCGCGAGCGCCTCGGCGGCATCCGCCACGCCCTGCTGTGCCAGCCAGGCCTGCGCCTCATCCCAGGTCGGCGCCGGCACGCGAAGCAGCGAGCAGCGTGAGCGAATCGTCGGCAGCACCTGATCGAGCGCGTCGCTGGCGAGGACGAACACCGTCCCCGGCGCCGGCTCTTCGAGCAGCTTGAGCAGGGCATTGGCAGCCGGCGCGTTCAGTGCCTCGGCCGGCGCGACGACGATCGCCCGCAGGCCGCCCCGATGCGTCGCCACATGAGCAAAGTCGAACAAGGCACGAACCTGCTCGATCAGGATTTCGCGGCTGGCACGCTTTTCCTTGCGTTCGCCGCCGGCCTCGTCGGCTCCGCCTTCGGCGGCGGGCACCGGCGCGTCCTCGTCCGCGCCTTCGCTGGCGGGCAGCGGGCGGAGCCGCGCCAGACTGTCGGGCACGACCACCCGCAAGTCCGGGTGATTGCCGGCGGCATGCAGGCGGCAGCCGCTGCACGCGCCGCAGGCGGTGCCGTCGGCCCGTGGCTGCTCGCACAGCAAGGCCGCGGCGAACTCCAGCGCCAGAGCCTTCTTGCCGATCCCGGCGGCGCCGTGCAGCAGGATGGCGTGTGCGTCGCGACCACGCAGCGCGCGCAGCGGCTCCCAAGCACGCCGCAGCCACGGCGCCTGCAGGGCCGTCACCGTCGGCGCAGCGTGGTCTAGCGCAGCCATGGCTCGCAGGCGCGCAGCATCTGTGCGCCGACTTCTGCGGCTGGCGCCGCCGCGTCGAGGACGATGAAGCGCTGTGGCTGCGCCGCCGCCCGCCGCAGATACATCGCCCGCACCCGCTCGAAGAAGGCCAGCTGCTCCGACTCGAAACGATCCGCAGCGCGCACTGCGCCGCGCCGCGCGGCGGCGATGGCGGGTGCTACGTCGAACAGGAATGTGGCATCCGGCTGCAACTGCGGGTGCACCCACTGTTCGAGCACGGCGATCGCCTCTTCCGCCAGCCCGCGGCCGCCGCATTGGTAGGCGTAGGTCGCGTCGGTAAAGCGGTCGCACAGCACCCACCGTCCGGCGGCGAGCGCCGGCAGGATGCGCCGCGCCAGGTGCTCGGCGCGCGCGGCAAAGATCAGCAGCGTCTCGGCCTCGAGGCCCATGTCCTGCCGCAACACGAGCTCGCGGATGGACTCGGCAAGCGGCGTGCCGCCCGGCTCGCGCGTGACCTCCACCACGATGCCGCGGGCGTGCAGCGCCTGCGCCAGCGTTGCCAGTTGCGTGCTCTTGCCGGCGCCGTCGAGCCCTTCGAAGGTGATGAAGCGCGCCCCGCTCATGGCCGTCCTTTGCGCTGGTTGTTCTGGTTGAGTATTTCCCCGACAGTCGGGTCTTCTGGGGCGGTGCAGTTTAGGCGGTCAGTGCGGCGGCGGTTTCCTCCTTTCGGTCGATAGTGGGCGGCTCAGCCGGCCCGGTGAAGTCCA
>JAJTHJ010000086.1 GCA_021298875.1 Burkholderiales bacterium
CCGCCGGGCCTGCCGTTCTCCGTGCTGAATCGCCCGCTGACGAAGAAGGAGATTTCGCGCCTGACCAACACCTCCCTCCGCCGCTGCAGGCCGCGCGATGTTGAGCGAAATCCTGCCGCCGGGCCTGCCGTTCTCCGTGCTCAATCGCCCGCTGAAGAAGAAAGAGATTTCGCGCCTGATCAACACCTCGTTCCGCCGCTGCGGGCTGCGCGAAACGGTGATCTTCGCCGACAAGCTGTTGCAACGCGGCTTTGCGCTGGCCACCCGCGCCGGGTTGTCGATCGCCATCGACGACATGCTGGTGCCGCCGCAGAAGACCGAAATCATCCGCGCCGCCGAGCGTGAGGTGAAAGAGATCGAGGCGCAATACACCTCGGGCCTCGTCACGCAGGGCGAGCGCTACAACAAGGTGGTGGACATCTGGGGCAAGGCGGGCGACCAGGTCGGCAAGGTGATGATGGAGCAGTTGGCCACCGAGCAGACGCGCGACCGCCATGGCAAGGAAGTGGCGCAGGAGTCGTTCAACTCCATCTTCATGATGGCGGACTCCGGCGCGCGCGGCTCGGTCGCGCAGATCCGGCAGCTGGCGGGCATGCGCGGCCTGATGGCCAAGCCCGACGGCTCGATCATCGAAACGCCGATCACCGCCAACTTCCGCGAGGGGCTGAACGTTCTGCAGTACTTCATCTCCACGCACGGCGCGCGCAAGGGCCTCGCGGACACGGCGCTGAAGACCGCCAACTCCGGTTATCTCACGCGCCGTCTGGTGGACGTGACGCAGGACCTGGTGGTGACCGAAGACGATTGCGGCACCGCCAACGGGGTCGCCATGCGCGCGCTGGTCGAAGGCGGCGAGGTGATCGAGGCGCTGCGCGACCGGATTCTCGGCCGCGTGACCGCGGTCGATCTGATCAACCCCGACACGCAAGACGTGCTCTATCCGGCTGGTCATCTGCTGGACGAAGACTCGGTCGAGGAGATTGAGCGCCTGGGCATCGACGAAGTGCGCGTGCGCACGCCGCTCACCTGCGACACCCGCTACGGCATTTGCGCCAAGTGCTACGGCCGCGATCTGGGCCGCGGCGTGCTGGTCAACGCCGGCGAGGCGGTCGGCGTGATCGCCGCGCAGTCGATCGGCGAGCCGGGTACGCAGCTGACGATGCGCACCTTCCACATCGGCGGCGCGGCCTCGCGCGCGGCGGTCGCCTCGGCGGTCGAAGCCAAGAGCAACGGCACCGTGCGCTTCGGCCCGACCATGCGCTACGTGACCAACGCCAAGGGCGAGCCGGTGGTGATCTCCCGCTCCGGCGAAGTGGTCGTCGTCGACGACAACGGCCGCGAGCGCGAGCGGCACAAGGTGCCTTACGGCGCCACGCTGCAGGCGATCGACGGCAACACCGTCAAGGCTGGTGCCGTGATCGCCACCTGGGATCCGCTGACCCGGCCGATCATCACCGAGTACGCCGGCACGGTGAAGTTCGAGAACGTCGAAGAAGGTGTAACCGTCGCCAAGCAGATCGACGAAGTGACGGGTCTGTCTACGCTGGTGGTGATCGACGCCAAGCGCCGCGGCGCCGCGGCCAAAGGCGTGCGCCCGCAGGTCAAACTGCTGAACGACGCCGGCGCCGAAGTCAAAATCCCCGGCACCGACCATGCGGTGACCATCAGCTTCCCGGTCGGCGCGCTGCTCGTCGTGCGCGACGGCCAGCAAGTGGCGGTGGGCGAGGTGCTGGCGCGGATTCCGACTGAGTCGCAAAAGACACGCGACATCACCGGCGGCTTGCCGCGGGTGGCCGAGCTCTTCGAAGCGCGCTCGCCCAAGGATGCCGGCATGCTGGCCGACGTGACCGGCACCGTCACCTTCGGCAAGGAGACCAAGGGCAAGCAGCGGTTGATCATTACCGACATGGACGGCGCCGAGCACGAGTTCCTGATCCCCAAGGACAAGCACGTGCTGGTGCACGATGGCCAGGTGGTCAACAAGGGCGAGTCGATCGTCGACGGCCCGGCCGATCCGCACGACATCCTGCGGCTGCTTGGTATCGAAGCGCTGGCGCGCTACATCGTCGATGAAGTGCAGGACGTCTACCGCCTGCAAGGTGTAAAGATCAACGACAAGCACATCGAGGTCATCGTGCGCCAGATGCTGCGCCGGGTGCAGATCACCGACCCGGGCGATGCGCCGTTTATCACCGGCGAGCAGGTCGAACGCAGCGAGCTGCTGGACGAGAACGACAAGGCCATTGCCAAGGGCGGCCGCCCGGCGCTGTACGACAACATCCTGCTCGGCATCACCAAGGCGAGCTTGTCCACGGACAGCTTCATCTCCGCGGCGAGCTTCCAGGAGACCACGCGGGTGCTGACCGAAGCGGCGATCATGGGCAAGAAGGACGACCTGCGCGGCCTGAAGGAGAACGTGATCGTCGGCCGCCTGATCCCGGCGGGCACCGGCCTCGCGTACCACCGCGCGCGCCGCGAGAAGGAGAACGCGGAGGCGCAGGAGCAGCAGGCGCTCGCCGCGGCGGAGGCGCTGTTCGCGCCGCCGACCGCGCTCGATGCGCAGCAGGCCGAGGCGG
>JAJTHJ010000052.1 GCA_021298875.1 Burkholderiales bacterium
GCAAGACGCGCGAACTGTCGGTCGTCCGTCTGGCCGTCCTGCTGTGCGCTCATGAACTCATCCCCTTGTCCGCCACCGCCCGAAGACAACTCGGTCACCGCCTCGGAGTTCGACTGTGAAAACCCGGGGAAACATCAGGGGGATGGGTGTCCTGGCGCGGACGGCGCCACCCATCCCCCTCCTGGCGTCCCCCTTGAAGGGGGAGGAGTTCCCTCTCAGCATCGCTCTGCCTGTTTGTCAACGCGCCCTACGCACTTCCGACAATGCGCAGCAAGTCCGCGCCGTAACGCGCGAGCTTGCGCTCGCCCAGGCCGGAGATGCCGGCCAGCGCCACCAGCGACTGCGGCTTGAGCTCGGCAATCGCCCGCAGCGTGGCATCGTGGAAGACGACGTAAGCGGGCACGCCATGCTCGGCCGCCACCTGCGCGCGCCAGTCGCGCAGCCGGTCGAATAACGGCTGCTGGCCGGCGGACAGCGCGGGCGCGGCGGTGGCGGCGGCCTTGCGCTTGCGCGCGGGCTTCTCCGGCACCACGCTGTGCCGCATCGCGATCCGCCGCTCGCCGCGCAGCACGGCGCGGCTCGCTTCGGTCCGCCGCAGTACGTTGAATTTGTCGTGGTCTACCTCGACCAGATGCTGCGCGACCAGTTGCCGCAGCAGCGTGCGCCAGTCGGCCTCGGACAAGTCGGCGCCGATGCCGAAGGTGGAGAGCTTGTCGTGGTGGAACTTCGTCGTCTTGTCGGTGACCTTGCCGCGCAGCACGTCGATGACGTGCGTGGCCGCGAAGCCAAAGCCGCCCGCCTGCTGGCAGCGGTAGATGCAGGACAGGAGTTTCTGCGCCGCCTCGGTCGCGTCCCACAGGCGCGGCGGGGCGAGGCAGTTGTCGCAATTGCCGCAGGCTTGGCTCTCCTCGCCAAAGTAGCCGAGCAGTCGCACGCGCCGGCAGTCGGCGGCCTCGGCCAGAGCGAGCATGCTGTCGAGCTTGGCGGTGGACAGGCGCTTGTAGGCTTCATCGGCGTCCGACAGCTCGATCAGCCGGCGCTGCTGCACCACGTCTTGCAGGCCGTAGGCCATCCAGGCGTCGGCGGGCAGCCCGTCGCGGCCGGCGCGGCCGGTCTCCTGGAAGTAGCCCTCCACACTCTTGGGCATGTCCAGGTGCGCGACGAAGCGCACGTCCGGCTTGTCGATGCCCATGCCGAAGGCGATGGTCGCCACGATCACGATGCCGTCCTCGCCCTTGAAGCGCTGCTGCGCGCGCTTGCGTTCGTCGGCCGGCAGGCCGGCGTGATAGGGCAGCGCGGCGATGCCTTCGGCGGCCAGATGCGCGGCCACCTGCTCGACCGTGGCGCGCGCCAGGCAGTAGACGATGCCGGCCTCACCCTCGCGCTCGGCGCGGATGAAGCGCAGCAGTTGCTCGCGCGGCTCGCGCTTCTCGACGACGCGGTAACGGATGTTGGGCCGGTCAAAGCTGGCGACAAAAACGCGCGGCTCAGCGAGCAGTTTCTCCGCGATCTCGCCCCGCGTCGGCGCATCGGCGGTGGCCGTCAGCGCGATGCGCGGCACCTGCGGCCAACGCTCGCGCAGCAGCGACAGTTGGCCGTACTCGGGGCGGAAGTCGTGGCCCCATTGCGAGACGCAGTGCGCCTCGTCGATGGCGAAGAGCGCGAGCGCGCAGCCGGCGAGCAGGTTTTGGCAGCGCTCGGTGAGCAGCCGCTCCGGCGCGATGTAGACGAGGTCGAGCTCGCCCGCGCGCATCTGCCGCTCGACCGCGGCGGCCTCGCCCGCCGACAGCGTGGAATTGAGCAGCGCGGCACGCACGCCGAGCTCTTCGAGTGCGGCCACCTGGTCCTGCATCAGCGCAATTAGCGGCGACTCCACCACCGCCACGCCGGGCCGCAGCAGCGCCGGAATCTGGTAGCACAGCGACTTGCCGCCGCCGGTGGGCATCAGCACCAGCGCATCGCCGCCGGCGACGACGTGCTCGATCACGTCGCGCTGAAAACCGCGAAAGCGGTCGTAGCCGAAGACCTGCTTCAGGACCGATTCGGGCGTGCGTGCAGCCATGCCTGCGAGCGTAGCAATCGGCCGCTACGATGCGCGCCTCACCCGCCGCCGGAGCCGCCGCGATGACCGCCGTCCTCGTCCCGCCGCAGAAGGAATACAACGCGATCTGGATCGCCTACGTCTTGTTTGGCATCGGCATTTTCATGTGGTGGCCGGCGCTGCTGGGGCTGGTGGTCTGCTACTCCAAGCGCAACTCGCCGGACGGCGGCTTCATCGCCAGCCACCACCGCTGGCTGATCCGCAGCTTTTGGCTCTCGCTCGTCGGCTACGTGGCGTCGCTGGCGGCGATCGCCGTCGGCCTGGCTCCGCTGGCGCGCGATGCGATTCGTTCGGGCGCCGGCAAGCACGACGGGCATTGGGAACAGAGCCTCGACATCGCCTGGAGCTCGATCTTCGCCACCATCGGCGGCGCGAGCCTGGGCGCGCTCGGGTTGATCGCCGTGTGGCTGTGGTTCGTCTACCGGGTGATCCGCGGCATCGTGCGACTGTCCGACGCGCAACCGGTGCCGTAAGGCTTCACTCGTCCGCGCCGGCGTAGAAGATGTCGCGGAAGGCGAGGTAGGTTGAGCAGACCGCGAGCAAGCCAAAGGCGAAGTAAAGGACCGTCTCGCCCAGGACATCGGGCAGGCCCATCGCCTCCAGCAGGCCCAGCAGGAACCCCACCGCGAACAGGGCGCCCCCCACGATGAGCGCAAACACGACCTGCGGCAGCAAGTTCTGGTAGCTGCCGCGGATCGACTGCATTACCGCTGCGCCCGCCGGCTGATCGGCGAGGACGATCAGCGCGGGCGTCATCAGCTGCGCGCCATACAGCGGGAGCAACGCGACCCCGGCCACCACCAGCGCGCCCAGCCACAACAGCAGCCAGGTGCCACCCAGTGCCATCGCAGCCAACGCAGGCAGGTCCTTCATGCTGGCGGGTACGCCGACCGCCAGCACGAAGGCCAGTGCGCCCAGCGCAGACACCGCCACCCAAAGCAGAATCCACAGCAGGGCAGCACCGACTTGCGCGCCGACGCGGTGGCGGAAGCCGTAGAACAGGTCGGACATCGCAAAGCTGCCCGCGCGATCGACCTGCTGCGCGCAACGCAGCAAGCCGGCGTTGAAGAGCGAGTAACCGAGCAGCACCAGCACGAGCAGCAGCCCGGCCACCGGCAACAGGATCAGCGTCGCCGCCGTCAGCGCCATCGCCAGGCCGGCGGCGCCGAGCGTCGCGCCGATCACCACAAGGGCGAGCAGCCAGCGCGGCCAGGCGCGCGCGAACAACTGCCAGGCGCCGCGCACCCAGCGCCAGCCGGTGCCCGCGGGCAGGGCGATGCCGGAGCTGATGAAGAGCGGTTCGTCCGCCTCGCCGGCGGCGTCGTCCGCGGTCGCTTCCGCGCCGCGCGTCGAGGCAAACGCCGCCGCCGAACCGACCGCGGCCGGGGCGCTGCCGAGGGTACGGGCCGCGGGCGCCGCCACCGGCGCCAGCAGCGCGGCGTACCAGGCATCCAGCGCCCACTGCGCCGAGGCCTCGTCGAGCAGCCCGCCTTCGGCAAGCGTGCCGGCGATGTGCGCGCGCACGTCGGCAAACGGTTTCTTGCTGCCGGTATGCGCGTGCCAGCGACGCAGGTAATCGACGGCTTTGGTTTGCAGCAGCACCGCCAGCGCCCGCGCGGGCAGCGGCGCCGGTTGCTCGCCGGCAGCCAGACGCCGCTCCAGTTCCTGCGCCGCCGCCGGCTCCGGCACCCCCTCACGGCCGACGATTTGCGCCAACCGCTGCGCGTAGATCTCGCTCATTGCTATCCCGCTGCGCCCTCCGTGGCGCGCGGCACGCATGGTAAGCGACGCCGCGCCGCGGCCACCGCTTGACGCGCACGTAAACTTGGCCCGCCCCCAGAGGAGACCGACCATGAACCTGCCCGGCCTGAACTTCGACCTCGGTGAGGATATCGACGCACTGCGCGACGCGGTGCGCGACTTTGCGCAAAGCGAGATCGCCCCGCGCGCCGCCGAGGTCGACCGCAGCGACCAGTTCCCGATGGACCTGTGGCCCAAGCTGGGCGCGCTCGGCGTGCTCGGCATCACGGTGGCCGAGGAGTACGGCGGCGCCAATATGGGTTATCTGGCGCACATGGTGGCGATGGAGGAGATCAGCCGCGCCAGCGCGTCCATCGGCTTGTCGTACGGCGCGCACTCCAATCTGTGCGTCAACCAGATCCACCGCAACGGCAGCGCCGCGCAGAAGGCCAAATACCTGCCCAAACTCGTCAGCGGCGAGCACGTCGGCGCGCTGGCGATGAGCGAGCCCGGCGCCGGCAGCGACGTGGTGAGCATGAAGCTGCGCGCCGGAGACTAGGGCGGCTTATTCCTGATGAACGGCAGCAAGGTGTGGATCAACAAAGGCCCGGATGCCGACACGCTGGACGTCTACGGGAAGACCGAACCCGAAC
>JAJTHJ010000196.1 GCA_021298875.1 Burkholderiales bacterium
ACGTTCGCCGGTACCGCCGGCTCTTCCGGCAGTGCAGACGGCACCGGCGCCTCTGTGCGCTTCAATCGGCCCGGCGGTGTCGCGGGCGACGGCTCCGGAAACGTTCACGTAGCGGATACGTCCGACTACACGATCCGCAAGATCACGCCGGCCGGGGTGGTTAGCACACTCGCCGGCGCCGTCGGCTTCTTCGGAAGCGCCGACGGCACCGGCGTCGGCGCGCGCTTCAATCTTCCCGGTGGCGTGGCGGTCGACGGCTCCGGCAGCGTTTACGTGGCAGATACCTACAACTCGACGATCCGCAAGGTGACGCCGGGTGGGACGGCGACGACAGTGCTCGGGGTTGCTGGACACATTGGGGTGCGGCTTGGCGCCGATCCGAGGCTGAACCTTCCAAGCGGAATTGCCGTGGTCGGCAGCGGTCGCCTTGCGATTTCCAGTGAAAACTCTGTGCTGATCGCGACGGTCCCCTAAGCCTGTTTAGCTTGACAGCAAAGCTCCTGCGCGCGCTGGACCAGCCTTGCAGTCCGCGACGGCACTGGCAGGTGGCGTGACACGCGGCAGGCACACTCAGGCTGCTGCAGAGCATGCTGCCCGTCCTTCGTGTACCTTCGCTATTCGTCGTGTAACTCTTTGCGGGTGCAGTAGTGTCCCAACGTTTCTGTCCCGGTTACCTGCAAGCCCATGATCGGCCTTGAGAATCCGCCGCTGCGGCCTGGTCTCGATTTGAATTTTGGGTCGAGACTGCGCTCCTTTTGCTGGCTGTGCCCGCCGGGAGCGGCAATGCATCGGGGCCAGTACGTGTTCGCGCAGATCATGGCGCATCTGCCGCTGACGACCTTTGGGCGCTGCGTCGCCCGCTACGACGGCGAATACAAGGTCAAGCATTTCTCGTTTCTGGATCAGTTCTACGCGATGGCCTTCGCGCAGCTGACCTATCGCGAGAGCCTGCGCGATATCGAAGCCTGCCTGGCCGCGCAGGGTCGCGGGCTGTATCACCCTGGTTTCCGCTCGGCAGCGGCGCACAACACGCTGGCAGATGCCAATGCGGTGCGCCCGTGGCGCATCTACGCCGATCTTGCGCAGCATCCGATCGCCATTGCCCGCCCGCTGTGTGCCAACGAGCCCATCGGTCTGGACTTGACCGAAACGGTCTACGCCTTCGACTCGACCACGATCGACCTGTGCCTGTCGCTGTTCCCGTGGGCCCCGTTTCGCGCTACCTGCGCGGCAATCAAGCTGCACAGCCTGCTCGACGTGCGCGGCGCGATCCCGAGCTTCATGCACATCGGCAAAGGCAGGACGCACGACGTGAACGCGCTGGATGAACTGCTGCCCGAGCCGGGAGCGTTCTATCTGCTCGACCGCGGCTACATGGACTTCGGGCGATTGCATGCGCTGCACGCGGCCGGCGCCTTCTTCCTGATCCGCGCCAAGCGGGGGCTGCGGGCGAAGCGTCGCTACTCCCATCCGGTCGATCGCGTCGGCACGCCCGTGGTGTGCGATCAGACCGTGGTGCTGGAGGTCTATTACTCGAAGCAGGGCTACCCCGAGCCGTTGCGCCGCGTCGTGGTGCGCGACGCGGCCGGCCAGCGCATCGCGTTTCTGACCAACAACACGCGACTGCCGCCGCAGACCGTCGGCGAGTTGTACCGGCTGCGCTGGCAAGTCGAACTGTTCTTCAAGTGGATCAAGCAGCACCTGCGCGTGCGGGCCTTCTTCGGCACCAGCGAAAACGCGGTGAAGACTCAAATCTGGATCGCCGTGGCCACCTACGTGCTGATCGCCATCGTGAAGAAACGCGCCGCCCTGCCGCATAGCCTGTACGAACTCCTGCAAATCTTCAGCCTGTCGCTGTTCCACACCACCCCGATAAATCAACTGCTTGCACCGCCACCCCTCGTCCCCGATAACGGTCCGCAACTGCTTCTCCTCTGATAAACGTTGGGACACTACTGGCGGGTGAGTCGCTCGATTCCACCGCAGGGGGTGCTCAGGACGGTACTCCTTCAAGCACTCAGTGGTTCGCTCCGTACCCCCCACCCCCCGGCGTCTCGATCACGAACACGTCGCCCGGTTGCATCGGCACGCTGCCGATATGCCCGATCATCTCGACGCTGCCGTCCGCGCGCTCGACATAGTTGCGCCCCGGTTGTCCCGCTTCGCCGCCGGCCAGGCCGAACGGTGCGAGCGCACGGTTGTTGGACAGGACCGACGCGGTCATCGGCTCCAGAAAGCGCACGCGCCGCGTGCCGCCATTGCCGCCGCGCCAGCGGCCGGCGCCGCCACTACGCGAGCGGATCGCGTAGCTTTCCAGCCGCACCGGATAGCGGAACTCCAGCACTTCGGGGTCGGTCAGGCGCGAGTTGGTCATGTGGGTTTGCACGACGTCGGTGCCGTCGAAACCCTCGCGGCCGGCCGCGCCCGCAGCGATGTCCACCACCCCCGCACCTGAGCCACCGGAGATCGTTTCGTAATACTGGTAGCGCGCATCACCGAAGGTGAAGTTATTCATCGTGCCCTGCGCCGAGGCCAGCACGCCGAGTGCGCCATAGAGCGCGTTGGTGATGCACATCGATGTTTCCACATTGCCGGCGACCACCGCGCTCGGGTACTCGGGCGCGAGCATCGAGGTAGGCGGGATCACGATCTCCAGCGGCTTGAGGCAGCCGGCGTTAAGCGGTATCTCATCGCCCACCAGCGTGCGGAACACGTACAGCACCGCAGCGACACAGATCGCCGACGGCGCGTTGAAGTTGTTGGGCAACTGCGCCGAGGTGCCGGTGAAGTCGATCCGGGCGCTGCGTTGCGCGCGGTCCACGGTGATCGCCACGCGGATCGTGGCGCCGTTGTCCAACCGGTACTCGAAGTGGCCGTCCTTCAGCACGCCGATCACGCGGCGCACGGACTCTTCCGCGTTGTCCTGCACGTGGCGCATGTAGGCGCGCACGACATCGAGGCCAAAGGCATCGACCATCCGGAGCAGTTCTTCGCGGCCCTTTTCGTTGGCTGCCACCTGCGCCTTGAGGTCGGCGACGTTCTGATCCGGGTTGCGCGCGGGCCAGCGGCTGCCGCCAAGCAGCGCGCGCAGTTCGGCTTCGCGGAAGCGGCCGGGGCGATCCACACCCTGCCCCTCGATCAACTTGAAGTTGATGAAGCGCACGCCCTCCTCGTCCAGCGTGGTCGAGAACGGCGGCATCGAACCCGGCGTGCTGCCGCCGATGTCGGC
>JAJTHJ010000171.1 GCA_021298875.1 Burkholderiales bacterium
CGTGCATGGCGGCTCCTTTCTGCATCGGCTAGTCCCCATGCAGTCAAAAAACCGCTCATGCACGCACCGTTTTTCAGCACCCTACTCCTCCCGCCCCCTCTCCGATAACCCGCCCATAAAACCGGGGAAACATCAGCCCCAACCCTCCCCTTGAAGGGGAGGGGGATAAGCGGTTCGGCGCCGTGGGTCGAAATGTCAACAGACCCTAGCGCCGGTCTCGCACGAACGCCACGCCGTTGTCGTCCCGAGCGCAGCGAGGGACCTGCTTTTCCAGGTACCGGAGAAGTAGGCCCTTCGCCGCGCTCCGGCCGACCGCGCAGGCGCCCCCGCGCCCGCTACGGCTCTTCGATCCGTACTGCCGGGGCCGACACGTCCACCACCCGCCGCAGCAGAACGGGCGCGACGTTCCATTGCGCGCCGTCTTCGGCGATCACCGTCACCGTCTTGCGGTTGTAGCGCACCAGCGTGCCGAACAGCGTGCCGCGCCCCGGCGGGTCGAACGCCACCTTGTCGCCGACGCGAAACTCCAGCATCTGGCGGTGCGCGGCGATCTGCCGCAGCAGCCGCAGCAGCCGCAGCCGCTCGACGACGCGGCGGTTCAGGTCCACCAACTCGCTTCGGTCAGGCGATCCAGATCGATGTTCACTCGGCGTCCTCCTTCGCCCGCAGCTTGGCCGCGATATAGGCCGGCTCGGCGATGTGCAGCAGGCCGGCAATCTTGCGCATCGGGTTCAGTTCGTGCGCGGACAGGCGGCAATCGGCGTAGGCCACCCGCCACAGCCACTCGATCACCCGCTCCTTCTCCGGCTGGGTGAAGTGGCGGTTCAGCAGTGAGGTGAACTGGAAGTGGTCGTTGGCGCGCGGCACCTCGTGCGCGGCGAGCGCGATCAACTCTTCTGCTGCCTGCGCGTCCAGGCCGAAGTGCTCGCGCAGCGCGGCGAGCGCCGCGTCGCGCTCGGCGGCGCCGATTTCGTGGTCGCTGCGCAGCACTTCGAACAGCAGCGCGGCGGTGGCCTGCCGCAGGCGGTGCGCCTGCGGCGCCGCATCGCCGGGCGCGGGCGCGAAGAACTCGAAGATCGACTTCAGCATCGCGCGGCCTTCAGCGTTTGAGCAGCCGCTTGCAGTCGGCCACGTGGCGGGCGATTTCGGCCAGCGTCACTTCGATGTCCTCGCGCTGCTGTTCGAGCGTGGTGCGGTGCTGCTCCAGCAGCGCGAGAAAGCGCTGCGCCTGCGGCCGCGCGTCCTTGGACGACTCGTACATGTCGATCAACTCGCGGATCTGCGCCAGCGTCAGCCCGAGCCGCTTGCCGCGCAGCGTGAGCTTCAGGCGCGTGCGGTCGCGCGCGTCGTAGATGCGGCGCAGCCCGGCGCGCTTGGGCGTCAGGATGCCGTGGTCTTCGTAGAAGCGGATCGCGCGCGGCGTGATGTCGAACTCGGCGGCGAGCTCGGCGATGCTGAAAGTCGGGCGCGGTTCGGCGGAGCGGTGCATGGTGAAGCGGGCGATGAACCCGCGCCGATTATCGGCGCGGCAGCGTACTCAATGCGCCGAGCGGCGGATCTGTCCTTCGGACGCCGCCCGCGCGCTGCCGCGGCTGACCGGCTGGTCCAGCGTGGCCGGCGGCTCCAGGTCGAGCAGCTTGTACAGCCGCGCCAGATGCGCGCGGTAGACGCGGTCGAAGCTCGCCACCGCCTCGGCCGGGTTGTAGTCGCCGAACCACCAGCACCAGTCCGAGCCTTCGCACACCGCCAGTTGCTTGAGCGCGGCGGTGCGTCGCTCGGGCGGCAGGCGGCCGGCGGCCAGCACCTCGTCGCAGGCGCGCTTGGCGGCGAGCAGCAGTTCCCAGCCGGCGTTCTTGTCGGGCGAGCCGATCCAGGTGGTGAGATCCCCGTAGACCCAACTGCCGGCGGCCAGCCCCGGCAGTTCGACGGCGGGGTCGCCGCCGCCGGTGGACAGGATCGCCGCCCGCTCGGCCAGCCAGCGGCGTGGCGTCACGGCGCGGATCGTCGGGTGCGCGGCGATGCGCTCGTAGAGTTCGGTCAGGAAGTAGTAGCCGTTGAACGGGTAGTACTCCCAGGCGTTTTCGCCATCGACGACGATGGTCACCACCGGCCGCGGGCCAGGAGCGGCGCCGGCCAGCGCTTCGAGGTCGGCGACGAAGTTCAGCGCCGCGTCGCGGCTGTGCCATTTGCGATATTCGAAGCCGATCAGATCGGCCCGCCGGTCGTCGCGGAAGAACGCCACCAGCTCGCGGTTCTGCTGCGGCAGCCGGTACGGCCGGTGCATCAGCGCCGGCTGCGCATCGGGGTCGCGGCCGGCGCGGCGCAGGCTGTTGCCGAGCACCTGGCTGCCGGTCGCCATCCAGCCGAAGCCGCTGTCGGCGAGCCCGCGGGTGAAGGCGTCGCTCACCGCGCCTTCGGCCGGCCACAGGCCGCTCGGTGCGCGGCCAAAGCGCCGCAGGTGGCTCGCGCGCGCTTCCTGAACGTGGTAGGCGAGCCGCTCGGCGCCGCCGGGATACGGCCCGCCGGCGGGCAGCGGCAGCCCGGGCCGCACCTCGCGCGCGCAGTCGAAGTCGAGCAGCAACGGGCCGATCGGGTGCCAGGCGGGCGAGGTGGTGAGTTCGATCGTGCCGGCTTCTTCCAGCCGCCGGTAGCGCGGCACGATAGCGGCCACCGTGCGGCCGATCAGCTCGAGCAGCGCGCGCCGCTGCGGCTCGGTGTAGCCATGGCCCTGGTCCATCAGCTCGCGCAGCAGCGGCTGCTCGCGGCGCAAGGTCTCGCCGGTCCACGCCAGGTGGTACCAGACGATCAGATCGGTCAGGTAGTGGTCGGACAAGTAGCCGTGCGGGTCGCGCCGCTCCGGCCCTTCGGCGTGCGCCAGCTCGTGCAGGTGCTTGTACGCGGGGAAGGGCGCGATCAGCCGCTCGTGGTTGGCGTGGAAGCACTGCTCGAAGACGAGCGCGCGCTCGTCCGGCGCGAAGGGCTCGCCCGCCGGCTTGGCCAGCAGCCGCAGCAGCGGGTCGCGCAAGGTGCCGGTGGCGAACTGCTCGGCGTAGTCCTCCAGCTGGTCGAGCAGCACCGGCACGAAGTTGACGGTGGCGCGCATCTGCGGGCAGCGCTCCAGATGCGCCGCCATGTCGGCGTAGTCCTTGATCGCGTGCAGGTACACCCACGGCAGGCGGAACTCGCCGCTCACCGGGTCGCGGTACTCCGGCTGGTGCATGTGCCACACCAGCACGAGATCGAGCTTCGGCTCGTGCGGGCCGCCCGCCTCGTTCATCGCGGGCTGTGCACCGGCTGGCCGAGCATGTCGGGGGTGACCAGCACCACGCAGCGCTCAGTGACGTGGAAGCGGCGGCGGTCTTCGTCCGGATCGACGCCGATGCGGGTGCCGGCCGGCAGCCGGCAGTGCTTGTCGATCACCGCGCGACGGACGATGGAATGCCGCTCGATATCGACGTTGCCGAGAATCACCGAGTCCTCGATCGTGCTGTAGCTGTGCACGTGCACCTGCGAGAACAGCAGCGAGCGGCGCACCGCCGCGCCGCTGATGATGCAGCCGCCCGAGACCATCGAGTCGATCGCCTCGCCGCGCCGGCCGGCGTCGTCGAACACGAACTGCGCCGGCGGCAGTTGCGCCTGGTAGGTCCAGATCGGCCAGGCGTCGTCGTACAGGTTCAGCTCCGGCGTCACATGCGTGAGGTCGAGGTTGGCCTCCCAAAAGGCGTCGATGGTGCCGACGTCGCGCCAGTACGGCCGCTGCTGCGTCATGTTCACGCAGCTGTCCTCGAAGCGATGCGCCACCACCCGGTAGCCGCGGGCGATCGCGCTGGGGATGATGTCGCCGCCGAAGTCGTGCTTGGAGGACTTGTCGTCGGCGTCGCGGATCAGTTGCTCGTACAGGAAGGGCGCGTTGAACGCATAGATGCCCATGCTGACGAGCGCCGTGTCCGGCCGGCCGGGGATCGGCTGCGGCTCGCGCGGCTTTTCCCGGAAGCCGACGATGCGGCCGCTCTCGTCGACCTGCATCACGCCGAAGGCGGTGGCTTCGGCCACCGGCACCTCCATGCAGGCGATGGTCATGTCGGCCTGGCGCTGCGCGTGGTCGAGCAGCATGCGGCCGTAGTCCATCTTGTAGACGTGGTCGCCCGCCAGCACCAGCACCTGCTCGGGCGCGTGCAGGCGCAGCAGGTCGAGGTTCTGGAACACCGCGTCGGCCGTGCCCTTGTACCAGTCGGTCGTCACGCGCTGCTGCGCCGGCAGCAGATCGACGAACTCGTCGAAGCGCCCGTCGAGAAACGCCCAGCCCCGCTGTACGTGGCGGATCAGGCTTTGCGCTTTGTACTGGGTGGCGATGCCGATGCGGCGGATGCCGGAATTGACGCAATTGGACAGGGTGAAGTCGATGATGCGGAACTTGCCGGCAAACGGCACCGCCGGCTTGGCCCGCCAGTCGGTGAGCGGCCCCAGCCGCGAGCCGCGCCCGCCGGCCAGAACGAGCGCGAGCGTACTGCGCGCCAGTTGGGCGGCGTTGCGGTCGACACTGCCGCCGCGCTGCGACTGGCCGACGACGATGTGGCTGCGAGGGTCTTTCATCGACGTTCCCTTGGGTGCGTCCGCGCGCCGACGCATCGCTGGCGAGGCGGCGCGGACCGCCACTATTGCCGCCAGTCTAGCCGCGGCGCTGCGCGCCGACCGTTCCTTGGCGCAACAAAGCGCGCCGTCGCGCCGGGGCGTGTCGCGAGTCGCTCGGCGGGCGTGGCGCCGACTCCTA
>JAJTHJ010000201.1 GCA_021298875.1 Burkholderiales bacterium
CGGCACGAGTTCGTCGCGCAGCGCGTCGTTGGGCGCATGCAGCGACACGGCCAGCGCCACGGGGCAATCGGCGGCCAGCCGGTCGATCTGCGGCACCATGCCGCTGGTGGACACGGTGACCCTCCGGCGCGACAAGCCGTAGGCGTCGTCGTCGAGCATCAAGCGCAGCGCCGGCAGCACCGCATCGTAGTTTTGCAGCGGCTCGCCCATGCCCATCAGCACGACGTTGCTGATCGCCCGCTCGTGCTCGGCGGTCAGGCCGCGGTCGCGCCGCAGCGTGTGCTCGGCGAGCCAGAGCTGGCCGACGATCTCCGCGGTGGTCAGGTTGCGGTTGAAGCCCTGCCGCCCGGTCGAGCAGAAGCGGCAATTGACCGCGCAGCCCGCCTGGGAAGAGATGCACAGCGTGCCGCGGTCGTCCTCGGGGATGAACACGGTCTCGATCGCATTGCCGGCGCCGACATCGAGCAGCCACTTGCGCGTGCCGTCGGCCGCGGTGGTGTCGCGCAGCACGGGCGGTGCGGCGAGGGTCGCGCACCCAGCGAGCTTGGCACGCAGACTCTTGGCCAGATCGGTCATCGCCTCGAACTCGGCCGCACCGCGCCGGTGAATCCAGCGCTGTAGCTGGCGCGCGCGAAACGGCTTCTCTCCTTGCGCGAGCACGTAGTCGCGCAAGGCGGCGGCGTCGAGGTCGAGGAGGTTTCGCACGCGCGGCCGCGCTTAGCGCGCGTAAATGGCGAGCGCCGGGAAGAAGAAGGCGATCTCGGCCCGTGCGGTGTCCGGCCCGTCCGAGCCATGCACGGCGTTGGCGTCGATGCTCTCGGCGAAGTCGGCGCGGATCGTGCCGGGCGCCGCTTTCTTCGGGTCGGTCGCGCCCATCAGCTCGCGGTTGCGGGCGATGGCGTTCTCGCCTTCCAGCACCTGCACCATCACCGGCCCGGAGATCATGAACTCCACCAGGTCCTTGAAAAACAGCCGCTCGCGGTGCACGCCGTAAAACGCCTCGGCCTCGGCGCGCGACAGGTGAACGAAGCGCGCGGCGGCGATCTTCAGGCCGGCGTCTTCGAAGCGGGTCAGGATTTTCCCGATCACGTTCTTGGCAACGGCGTCGGGTTTGATGATGGACAGGGTGCGTTCAACAGCCATGATGATGGAAAAGACAGAGTGGAAAGAGTTGGCGCAAAGGGCAAAAGCTCAAAAAAATTAAAGGTTTGCGCGCCTTTGCAGAAGCGCGATGTTAGCACGTGGCAGGTTCCAGCACGGCGATGGACTCCACATGCGCGGTATGCGGAAACATGTTGACCACGCCGGCGGCGCGCAGTCGCCAGCCGCCTTCATGCACCAGCACCGCGCAGTCGCGCGCCAGGGTAGCCGGGTTGCAGGAGACGTAGACGATCCGCCGCGGCGGCTGCCGCGCGGCGGCAAACACGCGGGCGACCGTCAGCGCCCCTTCGCGTGGCGGGTCGATCAGCGCGGCACCGACGGCACCGCGCTCGGCGGCGATTCGCGCGAGATCTTCCGACGTCCACTCGAAGAGGTTGGCTGCCGCAAAGTCGGCCTGCGCGGCCAGGCCATTGGCCACAGCGGCTGCTCGCGCGCGGCGCACCAGTACGGCAGAGCCCTCCACCCCGGTCACTCGCGCAGCGCGGCGGGCCAGCGGCAGGCTGAAGTTGCCCAGCCCGCAAAAGAGATCGAGCACATGCTCGTCGGCGCGCGGGCCGAGCAGCTCCACCGCGCGGCGCACCAGCACCTCGTTGATCGCGTGGTTGACCTGGGTGAAGTCGGTCGGGCCGAAGGGAATCGCCACCGCGTGCTCGGGCAATGCGAGCGTGAGTGCGCGCGGCGAGTCCGCCTCTAGAGGCGCCGCGGTGTCCGGCCCGCCCGGCTGCAACCACCATACGACGCCATGCCGCTGCGCAAAGTCGCGCAGACGGGCGCGGTCGCCGGCCGTCAGCGGCTGCAGGTGGCGCAGAACCAGCACGGTCGTGCCGTCGGCCGTCACCGCGACCTCGATCTGCGGCAGCCGGTCGCGCCCCGACATGCCGCCGATCAGTTCGCGCAGCGGCAGCAGCAGGGCCGAGAGCTTCTCCGGCAGCACGTGGCACTCGCGCATGTCGGCCACGTAGCTGCTCGCCCGCTCATGAAAGCCCACCAGCACCCCACCCTTGCGCGCCACATAGCGCACCGACAGGCGGGCGCGATAGCGGTAGTGCCAGTCGGGCCCAGCAACCGGGCGCAGCACCTGTTCAGGCCGCACGCGGCCGACATGCCACAGCGCGTCTTCCAGCACCCGCTGCTTGATCGCCAGTTGCGCGCGCGGCGCCAGATGCTGCATGGCGCAGCCGCCGCAGGCGCCGGGGCCGAAGCCGAAGTGCGGACAGCGCGGCACCACCCGCTGCGCGCTGGCGCGCCGCACGGCTGTCGTGCGTGCGGTCTCATAGCTCGGCTTGGCGCGCAGGGTGGTGGCGCGCACCCGCTCGCCGGGTAAGGCGCCCTCGACGAAGATCACTTTGCCGTCGCGGTGCGCCACGCCGCGGCCTTCGAGATCGAGGGACTCGATCTCGAGTTCGACCTCGCCGCCCATCACCCCGCCGGCCACGCGGCCAGGTAGTCGCGCCAGTGCACGCCGTCCCAGCCGGCCACGGCCGTGCGGACGAAGCGCTCTTCCTCCTGCCAGGCGGCCTCGCTGAGCGCGCCGCGCAGCCGCTGGAAGCGCACGTACAGCAGATAGGTGTTCAGCACGTCGGTCTCGCAGTAGGCGCGGATCGAGGCCAGTTCACCCGACTGATAGGCCGGCCACACGCGCGCACCGTCCATCCCCAGCTTGCCGGCAAAGCCCGCGAGCTTGGCCAGTTCGTCGAGCGGCGCCGCGGCGCGCGGCTGGTACAGCGCGAGCAGGTCCATCAGGTCCAGGTGCCGCGCGTGATAGCGGCTGATGTAGTTGTTCCACTTGAAGTCGCGGTCGTCTTCGCCCTGGTCCCAAAAGCGCGGCGCCGTCGCCCCGTGCATCAGCGCACGATAGTTGAGCACCGGCAGGTCGAAGCCGCCGCCGTTCCAGCTGACGAGTTGCGGCGTATAGCGGTCGACCAGCTTGAAAAAATCCTGGATCAGCTTGCTTTCGCCATCACCCTCGCCGCCCAGGCAGCGCACGCGCAGACCTTGCGCGTCGCGAAACGCGCAGCCGATGGCGACGATCCGGTGCAGGTGCAGCGGCAGAAAGTCGGACCCGGTCTTCTCGCGCCGCTCGGCAAACGCGCGCTCGGCCACAGCCGCGTCGTCGAGCTCGGCCCACTGCGGGCGCAGCCGGCGCAGGCCGGCCACGTCGGGCACGGTCTCCAGGTCGAAGCACAGGACCGGCGTCATTGCGCGGCTACTGCGGCGGCAACATCGTTAGCGGATCGAGCGGCTTGCCGGCGCGGCGGATTTCGAAGTGCAGCTTCGGCCGGTCGGCGTCGGTGCGGCCGACCTCGGCGATCTTCTGCCCGCGCTTGACGTGCGCGTCCTTCTTCACCAACACCTCGCGGTTGTGTGCGTACGCGGAGACGAAGTCGTCGTCGTGCTTGAGGATGACCAGGTTGCCGTAGCCGCGCAGCCCGTTGCCGACGTACACCACCTGGCCATCGCCGGCCGCGACGACTGGCTCGCCTTCCTTGCCGCCGATGTCGATGCCCTTGTTGCGCGTTTCGTTGAACTGTTCGAGCACCGGCCCCTTCAGCGGCCACAGCCACTCGATGCCGCTCGCGGCGGCGGCAGCGCCGGCGGCGGGCTTGGCCGGTTCCGGCGCCGGCGGTACGGTCGCCGTCGGCGCGGGCACGACCGGCGCAGGCGCCGATGGCGCCGCGCCGCCGAGTGGCCGCGCCTGTACGCTGGTCGCTGGCGCCACGGGCGCTGCCGCCGCCACCGGATCGCTGGGTTTGTCGGTTGGCTGCGGGGCCACGCGCAGCACCTGCCCGACGCGAATCTTGTTGGGGTCCTCGATACCGTTCCAGCGCGCGATGTCGCGCCAGTCGCGCCCTTGCGCCAAGGCGATGCTGTGCAAGGTGTCGCCGCGCTGCACGGTGTAGAAGCCGTCCTTACCGTCTCGCGTCGGCGTGGCCGCGGCGGGCTCGGCGGCCGGCTTCGGCGCGGGCGCAGATGCGGGTGCCGGCGGCTTGCCCGGCGACCGATCCTCGATCGGCACGTTGCGAGGTGCGCTGCTGCATGCGGCGAGCAGCGCGGCGCCCAGCAGTCCCAGTAGTCGATAGCGATACGCAGACATCTGCCTTACTCCTGGCCAAGCCGCATCGGCACGAAGCGCACGCCTTCGGCGCTGCGCCGCTGCAGCCCGCCCTGTTCGTCCTTGATCAACACCGTCAGACTTTGTTGCGCCCCGCCAATCGGCGCCACGATCCGCCCCCCGGACTTCAACTGCTCGCCCCATGCCGGAGGCACATACTCGGCCGCCGCAGCGGCGACGATTACATCGTAAGGCGCGCCGGCTGCCGCGCCCGCGGTGCCGTCGCCGTACAGCAGCCGGACATTGGACAACCGCAAGGGCCGCAGGTTGGCGCGCGCCCGCTCGTGCAGGGCGCGGATGCGCTCGATGGTCACCACGGTGCCGAACACATGCGCCAGCACCGCCGCCGCATAGCCGCAGCCCGTGCCGATCTCCAGCAGCCTGGCGCGCGTCGGATCGGCAATGCCTTCCAGCGCCAGTTCCGCCGTGCGCGCGACGATGTAAGGCTGCGAGATCGTCTGCCCATGGCCGATCGGCAGCGCGGTGTCTTCGTACGCCCGGCTGGCGAGCGCGTCATCGACAAAAGCGTGGCGCGGCACGGCGGCGAGTGCGGCCAGAACGCGCGGATCCTGCACGCCGAGTTCGCGCACCCGCTGCACCATGCGGTCGCGCACGCGCGCGGAGGCCAGCCCGGCATTGGGCGCGTGTGCCGCGTTCACTGGACGACCCTCCGCGCTACGCGCTGCGGGATGAGCGCTGGGGAGCGGCCCAGCGCGCTCATGCCGCGGCAGCCTCCAACCACGCCGACAGCGGCTCCAACTGCGCGCCGTGCGTCAGGTCGATTTGCAGCGGGGTCACCGACACCTGGCCGGCAGCCACCGCGTGGAAGTCGGTGCCGGGGCCGGCATCGCGCGCCGCGCCGGCCGGGCCGATCCAGTAGATCGTCTCCCCGCGCGGATTGGTGGTCTGGATCACCGGTTCTGAGGCGTGCCGCTTGCCCAGCCGCGTGGTCGTCGCGCCGCGCAGGTCGGCGTACGGCAGGTTGGGGATGTTGACGTTCAGCAGCCAGGCACCGGAGAGCGGCCGGCGCGCGAAGCGCTCAACCAGATCGGCCGCCACCCGGGCCGCGGCGTCCAGGTGCGCGTGTCCCTTGTCCACGTGCGAGAACGCCAGCGACGGGATACCGAAAAGGTAGCCCTCCATCGCCGCAGCGACCGTCCCGGAATACAGGGTGTCGTCGCCCATGTTCTGCCCGTTGTTGATGCCGGAGACGACGAGGTCGGGCTTGTGCGCCAGCAGCCCGGTCAGCGCGATGTGCACGCAGTCGGTCGGCGTGCCGTTGACGAAGAAAAATCCATTGTCGGCGCGCGCGACGGTCAGCGGACGGCTCAAGGTCAGCGAGTTGCTGGCGCCGCTGTGGTTCTGCTCGGGCGCCACCACCGTGACCTCGCCGAGCGGCCGCAGGGCATCGACCAGCGCCGCCAGTCCGGGCGCCAGGTAACCGTCGTCGTTGGCAACGAGAATCCGCATCGGCAGATATGCCAAGGCCGGCGGGCGCTGAGCACCTGCCGGCCTTGTCCGTGAGTCTCAATGGTCGGGGCGGCGGGATTCGAACTCGCGACCCCTTGCACCCCATGCAAGTGCGCTACCAGGCTGCGCTACGCCCCGATCCGATGAGGATTCTACAGGGGCTTTGCAAGTGTCATGGATGCTCTCGTCGCCCACTTACATCAGATCGGTCGCCTCTGCTTGAGACGAACGAACCTTGCCAAGATGCTGGACATACGGTTTCCCTTCGGATTTCGCGTGCCAGATTACCAAGAACCGCTCGCCAGTCTCGTTGCGCAAGTAGGCTGTCACCGTGAGGTCAGCATTCCTCTCGAAAAGGCCGCGGACGCCGCCTGTTTCTTCTACGCGATCAATCGTCGCGTTTGCGCCGTCGAGCCAAAAGCGGCGATCCGAGGACACGAGTCGGACTTGCCTAATCGCGGAACGGGCACGTCCTCGCAAATCTTCAAGATGCCGCCGATCTGCGCGGGTCCGCAGAAGGCTTGCGCCGAGAGCGAGCACGGCCACGAGTGGAGCAAGAAGCAAAACAACCGAGGAAGACGTCATACTCAGCCCGCCGACGCCCCTAGTCGCCACCAAAACTAAGGACACTCGCGCGACGGCTTCCGCAGCGTGGCGAGATACGCGTCGAGCATGTTCGCGGCTTAAGGCTGCTCGGTCGCGAGCAGCGCACGAATCGCGTGCAACTCGGCGCGCAAGGTGTCGGCATCGAGCGCCACCGCAGCCACGGGCGCGCTGCGGCGGCCTTCGCGCTGCTCGTCCACCAGCCGGTTGCGGGCGCCGTGGATGGTGAAGCCCTGGTCGTACAACAGCTCACGGATGCGCCGCACCAGCAGCACTTCGTGGTGCTGGTAGTAGCGCCGGTTGCCGCGCCGCTTGACCGGCCGCAGTTGCGTGAACTCCTGCTCCCAGTAGCGCAGCACGTGCGGTTTGACCGCGCACAGCTCGCTCACCTCACCGATGGTGAAGTAGCGCTTGGCCGGGATCGGCGGCAGCGCGGTCGGCGCGTCGGCGCGCGTCATGCTCAGGCTTTGCGCTCGCCTTCGGCCACGCTCGCCTTCAGCTTCTGACTGGCGTGGAAGGTGACGACCCGGCGTGCGGTGATGGCGATTTCTTCGCCGGTCTTGGGATTGCGGCCCGGCCGCTGCGGCTTGTCGCGCAACTGGAAGTTGCCGAACCCGGCCAGCTTCACCGGCTCGCCGCGGGCAAGCGCCTGCCGGATCTCGTCGAAGAAGAGATCGACCATTTCCTTCGCTTC
>JAJTHJ010000394.1 GCA_021298875.1 Burkholderiales bacterium
CACGATGTTCGGGCGGAAGCGCTCGCTCGCGATCGGCGCTTCGCCGCGCGCCTGCAAGCGGCGGTTCACGTCGGCGAGCGACGCCGTGCCCGTGGCGAGCAGTGCGAAGCCGTCGCCGAACTTGACCGGCGCATCGACTTTGCCGGTGTATTTGTGCGCCGACAGCCGCGTGTGCTCGGGGTCGAAGCGCAGCAGCCGCGCCGGCCGCCCGAGAAAGTTGCTGAACCAGGCATCGGCCACTTCGCCCTGTGTCACCGCGCTCACGCGGTCGTCCCACACCTGCGCGGTCACCACGTCGCCCTCGGAGGCGAAGGGCACTTCCAGCGCGAGCATGCCCGGCGCCTTCAGCCGCAGGCTCGTGCCGGTGAAGCGCGTTTCGATCAACGCCATGCGGGGAATCTCGCGCTGGCTCAGGAACTCGCCGTCCGCATCGACCACCACCCACTCGCGGTCGCCGATGCCGTCCACCTCCAGCCCGGTGGCGGCGACGGTCGCCTCGCGTAGCGCGATACCGCGACAACTCTTGATCGGGTACAGATGCAGTTCGGAGATGGTCGCTTGCATGGCGGAAACCGGCGAGACGCGAAAGGAGCGGGAAGTTAGCATTCGCCACCGCCGCGCCGCCCCACGCCGCGCATCCGCACGCAAAAAAATGAACCACAGCCCCAACGCCGACCTCCCGGCCGCGCCCACAGCCGCGCCCGACGGCACCCCGCAAGCCAGCCGCCTCGACGCCGCCTTGCTCGACGCGGCCCGCGAGCTGCGTGCCGAGCGCGACCGCGCATCCGCGGCGAGCGACGAACTCATCGCCATGCGCCTGCGCGCCGACGCGCTGCTCGCGCGCGCACAAGCTGCCGCGCGCGCCTGCGACGCCTATCTCGCGTTCGACTGCGTGCAGCAGATCGAGCGCGAACTCGTGCTGGCCACCACTGCCGAGGAGCGCGCCGCCCGCGTCCCCGCGCTGGTATTGGAGGCGCGCGCGCGGCTGGAACCCTGGCGCGCGGCGGTGGCCGATCGCCTGGCCGACGCCTCGCACGGCGGCGCACCGTCGGTTGCCACCGTGCAGGCGCTGCTCGCCAATCTGCACGCCGCCGCGCAGGAGCGCCTCTACCAGCGCCTGCTCACCGAGCGGCAGGTGCCGGTGGTGGTCGGTGTAGCGGCGGCGACCACCGTGCTGTACCTGGCGTGGTCGCTCATCGGCGGCTTCGACTGGCTGACCAACGAAAACTACGAGATCACCACCGCGATGTGGCTCATCACCGGCGCGCTGTTCGGCTTGTTCGGCGCCGTGCTGAGCATGCTCTTTGGTCTGTTCCGCGGCGCGCACGGCGGCGCGCTGCCGGACCTGCGTCATCTGCGGCTCATCACCTTTGCCCGCCCGCTGGTGGGGCTGCTGTCGGCGCTGCCGATCATCCTGCTGCTGGAGGCCGGCGTCTTCAATCTCGGCGAGACCACGCCGGCGCTGGTCTTCGGCCTGTGCTTCGCCGCCGGCTTTGCCGAGCGCTGGTTTGTCGCGCGGCTGTTACGCCGCGAGCCCGATCGCGGCTGAGCGCCGGGCCGATCTGCCCGCGCCGCGCGGCTGGCGTGGCAACATCGCCGCCATGACGGAACGCACCCAATCCTCGCTCACCGTCTTGCTGCGCGCCTGGGAGGGCGGCGACCGCGCCGCCTTTGGCCGTGTCGTGCAGCAGGTGATCGGCGACTTGCAGCGGATGGCCGCCTCGCGGCTGCGCGGTGCCGACACGCCCTCGCTGGCCGCCGGCGACCTCGTCAACGAAGCGCTGCTCAAGGTGATGGACTCGCCGCCCGACTGGCAGAACCGCGCCCACTTCTTTGCCACGATGTCGTTGGCGATGCGCTCGGTGCTGATCGACCACGCCCGCGCGCGCCGGGCCGACAAGCGCGGTGGCGAGTGGCAGCGACTGACCTACACGCTGACCGGCGTGGGCGAAGAGTCGATGGTCGCCGACCTGCTGACACTCGACAAACTGCTCACGCAACTGGCCGCCGACGACCCGCGCGCGGCTGAAATCCTGCAAATGACCTACTTTGCCGGCATGGAGCGCGAAGACATCGCCACCGTGCTCGGCATCTCCGTGCCCACCGTCGACCGCGAACTGCGCTTCGCCCGCGCGTGGCTGGCCGAGCAACTCGGCCGCAGCGACCTGCAAGCCTGAAAGGCCCTGCCCCCGGCGACAGGCGGGCGGGGCGCTTTGCGTTTAGTTGTCCGGGGGCTGCATCCGCAGCCTTGGGACGAGACTGCCGCATGCCGCCGCCTGCCGACAACGCGCGGATCAAGACCCTGTTCAACCTGGTCTGCGATCTGCCCGACGCCGCCGCCCAGCGTGCTGCGCTGGAGGCGCTCGGCGCCGATGCAGCCACCCTCGCCCGGGTGATGGCGCTGCTGCAACGCGACCGCAGCGATGCGGAACTGCCGCCGCGCTGGCGACGCTGGTTCGGACGGCGGCGCCGCGAGTAGCGCTGCCGATAGTTCGGCTCTCCCGACCGCGTTCGGCACGGCACGGGCGCACCGCGTGCGACTGCGCTGTGCGTGCGCGGCGGCGCGACTGGCGCAATCCTCACCCGCATGACCAGGACGCCGCCGCGCGATAGCCGCGCAGGCGATCTTGCGTTTAGGCCAATAGGGCCGGCCGGTTTCGCGGCGGCGCTCCCGGAGAACCACCGATGAACGAAACCGCTTCCCTGCTCCTCGCCGCTTTGCTTCGCGGCGTTATCACTGCCGCGGTGCTGGCCGCCGTCTTGTTGGTCCTGCGCCGCGGCGGGCCGCGCCTGGCCGGGCTGGTCGCGGCCGTGCCGGTCATCTTGGCCCCGGCGCTCTTCTGGATTGGCTACGACCTGGGTGCCGCCAGTGCCGCGGCCGCTGCGCTGGCGGCGCTTTACGCCACCGGCTTGACCGCGCTCCTCGCGCTCGCCTATGGGCAGGCGGCGCGGCGGTTCGGCACACCGTTGGCTTGCCTTGCCGTGGCACTCTCAGCCGTCGCCGCGCTGGGGCTGCTGGCCGGGCCGCTGGCGGCCAGCGCGATCGGCGCCACGGCCTTCACTGCGCTGGCCATTGCGCTCGCCCTGCGCTGGATGCCGCGCCAGCACGGCGCCGCCAGCCCGCGCCGTGCGGGGCGGTACGACTTTGCCTTCACCTTGGCGGTGAGCGCGGTTGCCACGGCGGTCATCAGTGCGCTCGCCCCGCACTTGCCGGCGCAGTGGTGCGGCTTGATCGCAGCCATCCCGGTGGTCGGCATCACCACCATGGGGCTGTTGCACAAGCGCGCCGAGCATGCCGCGCTCGGTGCCTTTCTGCGAGCCTATGTGAGCGGCACCGCGGCCAAGGCGGTCTTTCTGCTCGGGCTGACGGTGGCGCTGGTGCCGCTGGGTCTTGCCGGCGGCTGGCTCGTAGCGCTTGCCGCTGCGGTGGGCTGTATCGCGCTCGCGGGCTGGCGGCGCCGGCCCGTCGCAGCCCAAGGCGGTGGGCAACCCGCCGCGCTGGCCGCGCTGCCGCGCTGAGGCTGGTCTCATGTCGTGCGATGTTCCGCGGGACAGCCAGCGCCACCGAGGAGGCTAAATTGCCGCGCTCCGGGCAGGGGCTTGCGTTTTCAGCGCGGTACTGTCCGGTAAGTTCCGCACCCACATTGAGAACAAGCGCACAGCGCGACACGATGTCCCACTCGCCGTCCCCCGTGGTGGAAACCGCAGACCTCGCGCCGCCCCCCGGCGCCGTGGGCAGCGGCTACGCGCGGATCAAGGCGCTCTTCAATGCGGTGTGCGACCTGCCGGACGAAGCCGCCCAGCGCGCCGCCTTGGACGCCGCCGGCGCCACCGCCGCGGAGACCGACAAGGTGCTCGCCTTGCTCGGCCACAGCGGCGAGGCCACCCGCTTTGCCCGCCCGGTCGCGCAGGCCGCCGCGCAGTGGCTGGACAACGAACTCGTCCCCGGCGACCGGCTCGGCGCCTGGACGCTGGCGCGCGAAATGGGCCGCGGCGGCATGGGCCGCGTGTTCGAGGCGCAGCGCAGCGACGGCCACTACCAGCAGCGCGCCGCCATCAAAGTGCTGTTGGGCTACAGCGGCCCCGAGGCGCTGGAGCGGCTGAAGCGCGAGCGCCAGATCCTCGCCAACCTGGAGCACCCGAACATCGCGCGGCTGCTCGACGGCGGCACCACCCCGGCCGGGCGGCCGTATCTGGTGATGGAGTTTGCCGACGGCGAGCCGATCGACCGCCACGCCGCCGCCCACGGCCTCGATCTCGCCGCGCGGCTGCGCCTCTTCGACCAGGTGTGCGAAGCGCTCGCCTACGCGCACCGCAGCCTCGTGATCCACTGCGACATCAAGCCCTCCAACGTGCTGGTGGACAAAGACGGGCGCGTGCGGCTGATCGACTTTGGCATCTCGCGGCTGGAAGGCGAGGGTGAAGACACGGCTCCCGCGATGACGCTCGCCTACGCCAGCCCCGAGCAGAAGGCCGGGCAGGCGCCGGGTGTGGCGAGCGACATCTACAGCCTGGGGCGGTTGTTGCAAGAGCTGGTGGCTCCGACTCACACCGAAGCGCACCGCCCCCACCCCAACCCTCCCCCGCAGGCGGGGGAGGGAGCAACACTCGCTGCCGCCCTGACTCCCTCCCCTGCGACCGCGACCGCCGTTACCCCCTCCCCTGCGAAGCGGGGGAGGGCTGGGGTGGGGGCGTGGGTGCTGAACCGAGGGAAAACCTCCAACCCCAGTCAACCGCACGCGCGAGTCCCCGACAAACTCCCCCCAACCGCGAACTCGCCGCCATCATCGCCAAGGCCACTGCGGTAGAAGCCGCGGCCCGCTACGACTCGGTAGGCGCCCTGCAACGCGACCTGCAACGCCTGCGCGCGCACCAGCCGGTGCAGGCGCTGCCGCAGACCGCGACCTACGTCGCCGCCAAGTTCCTGCGCCGCCGCTGGCCGTGGGTCGCGGCGGGCGCGGCGGCGCTCTTCATGGCCGCAGGCTTCACCGTGCGTGTGGTGCAGGAGCGCAACGAAGCGCAGTTCCAGCGCCAGCAGGCCGAAGGGCTGATCGAATTCATGCTCGACGATCTGCGCAAGAAGCTGGAGCCGGTCGGGCGGCTGGATGCGCTGGACGCGGTCGGGCAAAAGGCGCTCGCACACTATGGCGAGGCGGCCGAGGCCAACCTGGACGCCGCCGCACTCGGCCGCCGTGCCCGGTCGCTGCACCTGGTGGGCGAGATTGCGCAGTTGCGCGGTAAGCGTGACGAAGCGGCTGTTGCCTTTGCCCGCGCGGCGGCGACCACCGAGCGGCTGCTGGCGTTGGCGCCCGACAATCCGCAGCGTCTCTACGAGCACGCGCAGAGCGTCTTCTGGGTCGGCTACCTGGATTTCGACGCCGGCCGCTTCGACGCCGCGGAACCCGCGCTGCGGCGCTACGCCGAGCTGGCGCGCGCGCTGGTGGCACGCCAACCGGACAAGCAAGAGTGGCAAAAGGAGGTTGCTTACGGCGCCAGAAACTTGGCAATGCTGGAGGTCAAGCGCGGACGCCCTGAGCGTGCGCTACCCTATCTTGAACAAGCCCGCGCGGCATGGGCTGCACTTGCTGTCGTACATCCGGAGAATGTGTTTGATCTTGCTGAGAACCTCGCAGCCATCGCAAAGGTCAACCAGGATCTGAGTCGCCCTGCCGAGGCTTTGGCGAGCGTGCAATCGGTTGAAGAGCTGTTGCTGCCGAGGGTAAAGCGCGACCGCGACGTAAAGGCCGCACGCGACTTGCAGTACGTCTATCGCGTCGCTGCGCAGGTGAGCCTGAACATTGGGGAGCTTGCTCGCGCGCAAGCCTACGCCGAACGCGCGGTGAGCATGGGGCTGCGCGCTCAGCAGGCCGACCCGGACAATCAGTTCGTTTCGTCCGAACTCGCTTTCTCGCGCGTGTTGCTGAGCGAGAGCGAGTTTTTTTCAGGGCACGACGACCGGGCCCGCGCCACTCTGCGCGATGCCGAAGACGGTCTTGATCGATCCGCAGGCGAGCGTCTGGGCAATCATCAAGAGCTTGTTACCTTGCACGCGAGGGCACTGCGGCAGAGGGCCGTGCTCGCGCTGCGCCTTGGTGCCGGCGCAAGCGGCGAGGCGGCTGCTGTGCAGCGGTTTCTCGACAGCCTGCCCGTGGGGCCGAGCGATGACCGCGAACGACTGCGCGAGCTTGGCTGGCTGCGCTTCGAACTGGCGCGCCTGCTTGCTGCGGCCGGGCGCGTTGATCAGGCGCAGCAGCAGTTGACGGCGCTCGCCAAAGAGCTGCTGCAGGCCGCAGTGGCACCGGACTGGAATTTGCTGACGCTGCGCGCCCGCGCGCTCGCCGTCAGCGGCCAGCAGGAGGAGGCGCAGGTGCTGGCGCGGCAGCTTGCGAGCACTGGTTTTCGGCACCCCGTTTATGCCGACCTTCAACGCGAGCTGGCAGGCGGGGCGATGCCAGCGGCGCAACCCAAAGGAGTTTCTCGATGAGCAACAACACCATTCCGGTGACGGTGTCGGTCAGCACTGCGGGTAATGGCGGGCCGCGGGTTACCTGCAACCCGGACCCGGTCACGATCTTCGGCCGACCGGCTACCGTGCTGTGGACGCTCGATGCCGCCTCGACCGGCTGGAAGTTCAAGGAGGGCGACAAGGCGATCACGATCCAAGGCCCCAACGCCGCCAGGGAGTTTTACGACTACACGACCTCAACTGACGGCCGGACACTGACCGTCGCCGATGCCGACGACAACTCTGCGCAGTACAACTACACGCTGCACCTGAAGAACGCGTCCGGCGCTGAAGTGGACTTCGATCCGAGCATACGCAACAGCGGCCAGTAGCCCGCTAAATAAAGGGGCAAAAGAGACCGCGCTCGATTTCTTTTTCGCCGCCTCAGGATAGTGGCATCGAACGCAACGGCCCGTCTTTCCCCGAGCCCCATTCATGTTCAGGGAGCTCCGGGGTATCTGAGCGCACCGCCCCCGCCACGCCCCCCTCCCCGCGGGCGGGGGAGGGAGAAACCTCTCGACTGCGACGCAGTTGCATCGGCGATGAAGCGGAAAGTAGCCGCGCTCGACCTGTTGCTGACACTGGAGCAGCGCTGCGGCGAACTCGGCGACGGCTTCGGCAGGGTCGGGATGCCAGACGGTGGCGCATACGTCCAGCGGATGGAACGCCGTGGCACGGTGTTCTCGACACGCGCTTTGAACAAAAGGTAGCCAAGTGCCGCGCGCTACTGCGCGTCCGCTCCACCGATGAATCGCCGGGCCGCAAAGCCCGGCGATTTTTTTGGTCTGTGCACCGATAGTCGGCGTGTGTGACCTGCGTTTAGGCAAATAGGGCGGCTGCAAACGCCCCGCGGCGCCGGAGTCCCGGCACCGCACCTGCCGCAAGGAGCACACGCCATGAACCGCAACCTGTCCCCGATCCGCAAAGCCGCCGCCATCGCGCTGGTCATTGCCGCCCCTCTCGCTTCTGCCGAG
>JAJTHJ010000129.1 GCA_021298875.1 Burkholderiales bacterium
CGATCAGCCCGGGCGCGTGGATCAGCGTGCACACGAGCCCGAGCTTCTGCTTCATGCCGCCGGACAGGTTCTTCGCGGCGCGCGTGCGGAACGCCGCCAGCCGCGTCATCGCCAGCAGCTGTTCCTTGCGCGGCACCAGTTGCGCGGCCGGCACCTGTCGCAGCCGCGCGAAGAAGTCGATGTTCTCCTCGACCGACAGCTCAGGGTAGAGGTTCATGCCCAGCCCCTGCGGCATGAAACCCAGGCGCGCCTTCACGCGCTCGGCGGCACGCTCGGAGTCGATGCGCACGCCGAACACCTCGACCGTACCGCAGTCATGTGCGAGCACGCCGGCGACGATCTTCATCAGGCTGCTCTTGCCGGCACCGTCGGCGCCGATCAGCCCGTACAGTTGCCCGCGCTGCACCGTGAGCGAGACCTCGTCCACCGCCACCGTGCGGCGGTAGCGCTTGCCGATGCCGGCCAGCGCCACCACGGGGGCTTCGATCTCGCTCATCGCGGCAGGCCGGACTGCGGCGGCATCGGCTCTCGTGCTCCGATGGCCCGGGCGATGCAGGTTCGGCGCGTGCGCCGCCCGTCGCAGCCCCGCGCCTCGTGTGCGCCGGCCGGCGCGCGCTGGCCTGCCACGAGCACCGGCACGTCAAAGCGGCTCAATGCTGCGGCCTTTGCCACGCGGCGGCCTCGTCGTGGCGGATCATGCCGTCGGCGGGCTGGCCGGGCAGCAGCTTGCCGCCCGGATCGGCCACCGGATACAGCCGCACCTCGTAGACGAGCTTGGTGCGCTCGTCGCGCGTCTGCACTTCCTTCGGCGTGAACTGCGCGCGTGCGGCGATGTAGCCGACGCGCGCCTCGAACGGCGCCTCGGGCCAGGCGTCGGTCCAGATCTGCGCGGCTTGTCCGAGGCGAATGCGACCGATCATCGGCTCCGGCACGTAGCCCTTCAGATACACGTGCGCCAGGTCGGTCAGGCCGAAGAGCGGCGTGCCCGCAGCCACCACTTCGCCCGCGTTGGCGTAGCGGTTGGACACCCGCGCCGCCAGCGGTGCGGTCACGGCGAGGTCCGCGCTCTGGCTGGCGGCCTCGCGTACGCGTGCCTCGGCGGCCGCGGTCTGTGCACGCGTGGCCGCCGCTTCGGCGAGCCGGGCACGCACGCGTTGCGGTCCGAGTTCAGCATCGCGCAGCGTCTGCTCCGCGCGTGCCAGCGCGGCCTGCGCGGCGGCCTGCTGCTCGCGGGCGCTGCGCAGCGCCAGCTCGCCGCGCTCGACCGTTTGCAGGCCAAGGAAACCTTTGGCGGCCAGGTCGCGAGTGCGTTCGAGGTCGCGCTCCTCCTGCAGCGCCGCTGCTTGCGCGCGGCCGAGGTCGGCACGTGCCGCCGCCAGGCCGGCCTGCGCGGAGGCCCGCTGCACCGCGGTTTCGGCCTGCAGCAGATCGGCCGAGGTGTCCAGTGCCAGCGCCTGCGCCCGCTGCGCCGCGGCGCCGGCCTGTGCCTGCGCCTGGCGCGCATCGACCGCCTCGTCGGCCAGCCTGGCCAGCAACTGGCCGGCCTTGACCTCATCGCCCTCGCGCGCGAGCAATTCGGCGATGCGACCGGCGGCTTTCGGTGCCACCGCGATCTGATCGCCTTCGATGCGGCCGTTGATCTGCAGCAGGCCGGAGGGCGCGGCGCGGTCCGTCCACCAGGTCCAGGCACCGGCCGCCACGGCAAGCGCGACAGCGGCCAGCCCGACCCAAAGCAGGATGCGCCGCGTGCGCGGCGGTGGCGTGGCAGACGAAACGGTACTCATGCGGGTTGCGGCTGGTCAGTTGGTGTGTCTTGAGGCGGGTGCTGATCAGCCCGCGTGATGCTGCGCTGGCTCGCGCGCCGCTTCGCAGCGCCAGCCGGCTGCGCCGCGCTCGCGTCGGACCTGATCTCGGCCTCGGCAGCGAGCCAGTCGTCGATCTCAAAACCGGGGGCAAAGCCGCGCTGCTCGGCGCGCAGGTAGGCGCGCTGGGCAATCTGCGCATGCAGGCGGTCCGCCGCCACCGGCGGTGGCGTGGCGTCTGACACCGGGGCGGAAAGCGGCGGGGCCGAAACGGCTTTGGGCGCAGCGGTCGTCTTCTTCATGGTCTGTCCCTTCATCGTTTGTCTACTGAGTCGTATCGGTGGGCTGGGCAACAGCCGCGCGGCCGGTGGCATATGGCGGCGAACGACTCCTTGTCGTCGCCTCATCGTGCTTCCCTTCCGCGCCTGCGTGCTGGTCTGCGCGTTGGGCTGGCCAAACCACTGTCGCTATCGCTTGTTGCCGCATCGGTGGTCTTCTTGAGGGCGAGGCTTACCTGCGGCTGCGTACGCGGCCCGGGGGGAGATAACTGCGCGGCCATCCCCAGAGCCCAGGGCAGTACGATCATCTCGAACGCCTTATGGCCGTCGCGGTCGAGCCAGTCGTCGGGCAGCGCGCGCTGCAGCCATTGCGCGGCAACCCCGTGCATGATGGTGTAAAGAGCCAGCGCTGTTTCGAGCGCGCGTGGCTGGGGAGCCATCGCCGGCGCCAGCGGCGAATCCGCCAGTGCTCGCGCCAAGACCTCTGCATAGCGGGCAAAGGTCGCGAACCCGGCCCGCCAACACCCGTAGACCGCAGCCTCCGTAGCGTTGCGCGGTGCCGGCAGATCGAGCGGCAGGGTCGGATTGAAATGCGGCTCGGCCACCGTCTGCGCGCGGGTTTGGAACATGATCATCGCGCGCGCGGGGTTGGTGCGAATGAAAACCAGGTAATCGCCCAGGCAGGACGCCAGCTGCGCTTGCCAGTCCGCACCGCGAAAACTGCCTGCGATCTTCTCGTCGAGCTGCACGAATCCCTCGCGCGCCCCCTCGGCCAACACCTGGTCGAGGCTCTCGAAGTGCCGATAGGGCGCCGTCGCTGACACCCCTACGACGCGGCACAGGTCGGTGAGCGTGTAGCTGCCCGGCCCCTGCTTCAACGTCAAGGTCAGCGCCGCGTCGATCAGCGCACGCGGCAGATCGCCGTGGTGATAGCGGCGGCGTTGCTGCGTGCCAGGCGCCGCTGCCTGCACCCGGGCCGAGTGTCGCACCGCCGTGTTTGACATCGCACCACTCCCCCAATGTTGATGTGAATGTGCTGAACATACATATTCTCTCACAGGCGTTCGTGACCTGCCAGGTGATTGAGGGATCATTCGATTCATGAGTGACCTCAACCACTCGAACCGCCCGGTGCGGACCCGCACGCCCGATGGTGTGGGAGGGAACCGGTCTACCAATGTGTAGGTCGTCCCTCTTCTGGCCCCGAACGCGAAGCCGCGGCCGCTGGTGGTGCCGCAAGGGCCGCCCGCTCAGGCGCAAGCGGCCACCGAGGCAACAGCCACCGGTGAGTGCGAAGTCGACACGGTCCAGGCCCGGC
>JAJTHJ010000395.1 GCA_021298875.1 Burkholderiales bacterium
GCGGTTGACCACTTGGCCCTTGGGCCGGAAGGCGAGCACCAGCGCGTCGAACAACTGCTGCGCGCGGGCCGAGTTGTCGGCGGTGAAATTGCACACGTACACGTCGAGCGTTACGCCTCGCCGCTCCGGCCAGGTGTGGATCGCCAGATGGCTTTCGGCCAACAGCACGGCGCCGGTAATGCCGCCGGGCTGGCCGTTCCAGTCCGGAAAGACGTTGTACTTCTCATCTACGATGGTCAAGCCCGCGTCGATGGTCGCCTCGCGGCACAGCCGCGACAGCGTGGTGAGATCGGTCAGAGTGCCGGCGCTGCACGCGCAGTCGAATAAATCGCCGGTGAGATGAAGGCCTTGCATCTTCGTCCCCCTGGTTGGTCCGCCCAATCGACCTGAATCGCGGTCATGAACCGCAACCCCCCGGTCCGGGACGCGAGCACTGGTGCGCGGCACTCACGTCATTGCAGGGCATTTGCCCTGCGTCGATTGGAACTGGCGGGGAACGATGCCGGCATACGCCGGCGGCCCGTTGCTTCCAGAATCCGGATCGGAACAAACAGCGGGCATTGTAGGGCATGTGCACCGCGAGCGTGTCGAGCGCCCGCTCCAGGTGCGGCGGCGCGCGGCGCTCGTCGCCGTCTTGATCTTGCGCAGAGTGGCGAGAGGCCTTGCGTCGCTAAACTCTTGCCGGTTTTGCGTTTTCGATCCCTCTCGCGCGGCGCCCGGCGTTGCCGGCATCGAGCGGCCCCCATCCCTCCCGAACCTCCGGAGCCCATCATGACGATCAAGGTTGCCATCAACGGCTATGGCCGCATCGGCCGCAACATCCTGCGCGCGCACTACGAAGGCGGCAAAAAGCACGACATCCAGATCGTCGCCGTCAACGACCTCGGCGACCCCAAGACCAATGCGCACCTGACCAGGTACGACACCGCGCACGGCAAGTTTCCCGGCACGGTCGCGGTCGATGGCGACAGCATGGTCGTCAATGGCGATCGCATCCGCGTGCTGGCCAACCGCAACCCGGCCGAACTGCCCTGGGGCGAGCTGGGCGTGGACGTGGTCTACGAGTGCACGGGCTTCTTTACGAGCAAAGAGAAGGCATCCGCGCACCTGACGGGCGGTGCCAAGAAGGTCATCATCTCCGCCCCCGGCGGCAAGGACGTGGACGCCACCATCGTCTACGGCGTCAACCAGGGCGTGCTCAAGGCGAGCGACACGGTGATCTCCAACGCTTCGTGCACGACCAACTGCTTGGCGCCGTTGGTCAAGCCTCTGAACGAGAAGATCGGTTTGGTCAATGGCCTGATGACGACTATCCACGCTTCTACCAACGACCAGGTTCTGACCGACGTATATCACGAAGACCTGCGCCGCGCGCGCGCCGCCGCGCACAACATGATCCCGACCAAGACCGGCGCCGCCGCCGCGGTGGGCCTGGTGCTGCCGCAGTTGAACGGCAAGCTGGACGGCTACGCGATCCGCGTGCCGACCATCAACGTGTCGGTGGTCGATCTGAGCTTCATCGCCGCGCGCGACAGCACGGTCGAAGAAATCAACGCGATCATGAAGGCCGCGGCCGACGGCGAGTTGAAGGGCATCTTGGGCTACAACGCCGAGCCGCTGGTCTCCAGCGACTTCAACCACGACCCGCGCTCCAGCGTCTTCGAAGCCACGCTGACCAAGGTGTCCGGGCGGCTGGTCAAGGTGTCGAGCTGGTACGACAACGAATGGGCGTTCAGCAACCGGATGCTCGACACGACGGTGGCGTTGATGGCGGCGAAGTAGGCCGCGGCTTTGCCAATTGGACCACGAACACCCTCACCCAAGCCCCGGAGCCGCGCGCTGGCAGGCGCGCGTCGCTCCAGCGGCGCAAAGCTCGCGCTTTGCGAAACCCCGCTTCCGCCCCGCTGATGCGGGCGAGGGGAGCCGACAACCCTTGCCCGCATCAGCGGGAGAGAGTGGCGCCGAAGGCGCCGGGTGAGGGCAAACCGCCACGCCTTCCGTACCCCGCGACGAATACGGAGTTCCACCGAATGAAAGTCCTCACCCTGAAGCACCTCGCCGACTCCGGCCAACTCGCCGGCCAACGCGTCTTCATCCGCGCGGATCTGAACGTCCCGCAGGACGACGCCGGCAACATCACCGAAGACACGCGCATCCGCGCCTCGGTGCCGGCGATCCAGATGGCGCTGGATGCCGGTGCCGCGGTGATGGTCACCTCGCACCTGGGGCGGCCCACCGAGGGCGAGTTCAAGCCCGAAGACTCGCTCGCCCCCGTCGGCCAGCGCCTGGCCGAACTGCTCGGCCGCCCGGTGGAACTGAAGCGGAACTGGGTCGATGGCGCGACGGTCGCGCCCGGCCAGGTGGTGCTGCTGGAAAACTGCCGCGTCAACAACGGCGAGAAAAAGAACAACGACGATCTGGCCCGCAAGATGGCCGCGCTTTGCGACGTTTACGCCAACGACGCCTTTGGCACCGCGCACCGTGCCGAGGCGACCACCCACGGCATCGCCAAGTACGCCAAGGTCGCCTGCGCTGGCCCGCTGCTGGCGGCGGAGATCGACGCGCTGAGCAAAGCGCTGGGCAACCCCAAGCGGCCGCTGATGGCGATCGTCGCCGGCAGCAAAGTCTCGACCAAGCTCACGATCCTGAACAACCTCGCCGCCAAGGTGGACCGGCTGATCGTCGGCGGCGGCATCGCCAATACCTTCTTGCTGGCAGAAGGCTTTGCAATCGGCAAGTCGCTGGCCGAGCGCGACCTCGTACTCCAGTGCAAGGAGATACTGCAAACACTGGCAGCCAAGGGCGGCACGCTGCCGCTGCCGGTGGACGTGGTGGTCGCCAAGGAGTTCAAGGCCGACGCCACGCCGCGCATCTGCGCCACGCACGACGTGCAGCCCGACGAAATGATTCTCGACATCGGCCCGCAAAGCGCGCTCGGGCTGGTGCACGCGATCGCCGAGGCCGGCACCATCGTCTGGAACGGGCCGCTAGGCGTGTTCGAGTTCGACGCCTTTGCCGAGGGCACGCACCAGATGGCACTGGCGATTGCCAACGCCACCGCCAACGGCGCCTTCTCCATCGCCGGCGGCGGCGACACGCTGGCCGCCATTGCCAAGTACGGCATCGGCGACCGGATCAGCTACATCTCCACCGGCGGCGGCGCGTTCCTGGAGTTTCTGGAAGGGAAGAAATTGCCGGCGATCGAGGCGTTGGAGCAAAGGGCGCAGGAGTAAAGGCGGTATCGCATAACCTGCCCCCCGCCAGCCGTACCGAGGCAAAGGAGAGAGTGTCCGCCACCCTGGAGAATGGCGGCCGTGAGAAAGAGCCGATACACGGAAGAGCAGATCACTGGGTTCCTCAAGCAGGCCGAAGCGGGGCTGCCGGTGAAGGAGATGTGCCGCAAGGGCGGCGTCAGCGAAGCCACGTTCTACAAGTGGCGCGCCAAGTTCGGCGGCATGGACGTGCCCGATGCGCGGCGGCTGCGGGAACTGGAGCAGGAGAACTCACGGTTGAAGA
>JAJTHJ010000304.1 GCA_021298875.1 Burkholderiales bacterium
GAAGAACAAGGTGCTGGAGATCAACATCCCCGCCGGCATCGACGAAGGGCAGCGGATCCGGCTGGCCGGCAAGGGCGAGCCCGGCATGAACGGCGGCCCGCCCGGCGACCTGTACGTGGAAATCCACATCAAGCCGCACGAGGTGTTCCAACGCGACGGCGACGATCTGCACTGTCAGGTGCCGGTGTCGGTGGCGACTGCCGCGCTGGGCGGTGGCGTGGAAGTCGCCACGCTGGACGGCAAGATCAGCCTGACGATTCCCGAAGGCACGCAGGGTGGCAAGACTTTCCGGCTGCGCGGCAAAGGCGTCAAAGGCGTGCGCTCCAGCATGCCGGGCGATCTGTATTGCCACGTGCTGGTCGAAGTGCCGGTGCGCCTGACCGACAAGCAGAAGAAGCTGTTGCGCGAGTTTGAAACCAGCCTGCACGAAGGCGGCGCGCGCCACTCGCCGCAGGAAAAATCCTTCGTCGATCGGATGAAGGGCTTCTTTACCGCCGAATGATCTGTCGTCCCGAGCGCAGCGAGGGACCTGCTGTTGGGAGTGCCGGAAAAACAGGTCCCTCGCTTCGCTCGGGACGACATAGAAAAGGAGCGGCGCGATGAATGGCGCGCCCCACTGGGACGCCATCGTGATCGGAGCCGGCGCCGCCGGCATGATGTGCGCGGCCGTGGCTGGCCAGCGCGGCGCGCGCGTGCTGTTGATCGACCACGCCGCGCGGCTTGCGGAAAAAATCCGCATCTCCGGCGGCGGGCGCTGCAACTTCACCAACATCAACGCGGCGCCGGAGAACTTCATCTCGGCCAACCCGCACTTCTGCCGCTCCGCGCTGGCCCGCTACACGCCGGCGGACTTCGTGGCACTCGTGCGGCGCCATGGCATCGCCTTTCACGAGAAACACAAAGGCCAGTTGTTCTGCGACGGTTCGAGCGAGCAGATCATCGCCATGCTGCGCGCCGAGTGCGACGCCGCCGGCGTGCGCTGGGCGATGCCTTGCCGCGTGCTGCGCATGGGCCGCATCGGTGAGGACTACGAACTCGACACCGACGTCGGCCCGCAGCGCACGCGCCGGTTGGCGATTGCCACCGGCGGCCTGTCGATCCCCAAGATCGGCGCGACCGACTTTGGCTACCGGATCGCGCGGCAGTTTGGCCTGCGTATCGTCGAGCCACGGCCGGCGCTGGTGCCGCTGACTTTCGATGTCACACACTGGGCGCGCTTCGCGGCGCTGGCCGGCATCGCGCTTGAAGTGCGCGTGCGTGGCGGCGGAGCGAGCTTCGACGAAGACCTGCTGTTCACCCACCGCGGCCTGTCGGGCCCCGCGATCCTGCAAATCTCGAGCTTCTGGCAGCCGGGCGAGGAAATCGAACTCGACCTCGCCCCGCGTTTCGCGTCCGGCGAACTCGCTGCCGCGCTGATCGCCGCCAAGGCCGGCAGCCGGCAAACGCTTGCCCATGTGCTGGCCGGTCTGCTGCCGCGCAGGCTGGCCGAAGGCTGGGCCGAGCTGTGCGGCTACGACGCGCAGACTCGGACTGCAGAACTGCCCGACAAGGCGCTGCATGTGCTGGCGGACTCGCTGCAGCACTGGCGGCTGCACCCGAGCGGCACCGAGGGCTGGCGCAAAGCGGAGGTCACGCGTGGCGGCGTGGCGACCGACGAGCTGTCGCAAACCACGCTGGAAGCGCGGCGCGCGCCAGGGCTGCACTTCATCGGCGAGGTGGTCGATGTGACCGGCTGGCTCGGCGGCTACAACTTTCAGTGGGCGTGGGCGTCGGGGGCGGCGGCGGGGCGGTCGATGGCCGGCGGCTGAGCGCCAGCGGTCGTTGCGCTTGCGTTGTCTGCCACGATGCGTATCGGCTACGCGCTCCGCCTCAGCGCGGCTTGAGCGCCGCCACGCGCTCTTCGATTTCCTTACGAATCTTCTCCGGTGCGCCGGGCCGCGCGCCGAGTGCGCGCTGGTAGTTGGCGAGTGCCGCGGCGGCCTCGCCCAGCGCTTCCTGCACCTGCGCCAGGCGCCACCAGGTGCGCCACTGCGGTTGCGCCTGCGTCGCCTGCTCGAAGTGCCGGCGCGCGTCGTCGTAGCGCTTCTGCTCCTGCGCCACGCGTCCCAGCCAGTATCGCGGCTGCGGGTCGTCAGGCAGGCGCGCAGCCGCGGTCTCCAGCAGCTTGCGCGCCGCGTCCAGCTGCGGCGGCTTGGCAAACGCGTAGCCGATGCTGATGGCGACGAGCACCTGGCCCCACAAATCGCGCTCGGTGCGGTCGGTCGGTACCGGCATGCGCAGCAGCCGCTCCTGCGCGGCGGCGAATTGCTCCTCGTGGGCGTCGAGTTGCGCCCGCAGGATCTCGGCCCGCGCCGGTTGGCGCGTGGCGTAGTCCTCGGTGTTGCGGCGCGCGGCGGCCACGCTGCCGCCGGCGATGCCGGGTGCGATCAGCAAGAACTGGTTCAGATCGAAGCGTGCGGCGAGGTCGTCCGGCGCGAGCGCCACCGCCTGCTCGAACGCGGCCTTGACCCGGCTCGCGTAGCGCATCCCGCCGAGCATGCCGGCGTTCAGTGCCTTGACGCCCAGCACGCGGCCCAGCCAGAGCTGGCAGTCGGCCAGCTTGGGCGCAGCGGCGACACAGCGCTCGGCGGCGGCAACGCCCGCGTCGAGCTTGGCTTCGTCGCCGGATTCGATGCCCAGCCGCGCGGTGGCCATCAGCGCGGTCGGGTCGGCGGGGTTGGCGACCAGCAGGCGCTGCACTTCGCGCTCGACGGCCGTGGGATCGCCGCGCTCGAACAGCGCGTCCAGCGCGGGGGTTTGCGCCAGCACCGGCGCGGCGAGGAAGGCTGCGAGCGCGGCAACGGCGGACAGTCGGGGCGAGGTTCGGAGCGAGGTCGGCATGGCGCAGTCTGTAGTGATCCTACTGGGCTTTCCGCAAATGGTTGACGAACCCTCACCCCCGGCCCCTCTCCCGCTGATGCGGGCGAGGGGAGAAAGCCCTCTCCCACATCAGTGGGAGAGGGTGGCGCCGTAGGCGCCGGGTGAGGGTGCACTGGCTGTCACCCATTTCTGGAATCCTCAATAGGGCGGAACTTTATCGGCCCATCGCGCCGTTGCGGACGGTTGCGACCGCATGCGGCGGCGTAGCGCGAACGTCCGCGCGGGCGCGACGAACTGCTCGCGCCCGATCACCCGGGCGGGCACATGGCGGCGTAAGCCTCGCCGGCGCGACGCAGTTTGACC
>JAJTHJ010000342.1 GCA_021298875.1 Burkholderiales bacterium
CCGCCAACGTGCGCGATCTGCGCACCATCTACACCAACGACCTCGACCAGGGGCCGTTCATCAGCAACACGCTGCGGGTGGACGAGACCACCGATCAACTCGCCGCGCGCATTGCCATCTACCGGATGATGCGCCCCGGCGAGCCGCCGACCGAGGACGCGGTCGAGACGCTGTTCCGCCGCCTGTTCTTCGACGACGAGACCTACGATCTGTCGCGCGTGGGCCGGATGAAGGTCAACAGCCGCTTCGGCCGCAATGAGACCACCGGGCCGATGGTGCTCGCGCACGAAGACATCATCGACACGATGAAGGTGCTGGTCGAGCTGCGCAACGGCCGCGGCGAGATCGACGACATCGACCACCTCGGCAACCGCCGCGTGCGCTGCGTGGGCGAGTTGGCCGAAAACCAGTTCCGCGCCGGCCTGGTGCGGGTGGAGCGCGCGGTCAAGGAGCGTCTGGGCCAGGCCGAGAGCGACAACCTGATGCCGCACGACCTGATCAACAGCAAGCCGATCAGTGCGTCGATCCGCGAATTCTTCGGCTCCTCGCAGTGGAGCCAGCTCATGGACCAGACCAACCCGCTGTCGGAGATCACGCACAAGCGGCGCGTGTCGGCACTGGGCCCGGGCGGCCTGACGCGCGAGCGCGCCGGCTTCGAGGTGCGCGACGTGCACCCGACCCACTATGGCCGCGTGTGCCCGATCGAGACGCCGGAAGGGCCGAACATCGGCCTCATCAACTCGCTGGCGCTGTATGCGCGGCTGAACGAGTACGGCTTCCTCGAAACGCCGTATCGCAAGGTCGACAGCGGCCGCGTCACCGATCAGGTCGAATACCTCTCGGCGATCGAAGAAGGCAAGTACGTGATCGCGCAGGCCAACGCGCCGCTCGACAAGCAGGGCCGCTTCGTGGATGAACTGGTCTCCTGCCGCGAGAACGGCGAGTTCGTGCTGATGTCGCCCGACCGCGTGCAGTACATGGACGTGGCGCCGTCGCAGATTGTGTCGGTGGCAGCCTCGCTGATCCCGTTCCTCGAGCACGACGACGCCAACCGCGCGTTGATGGGCTCGAACATGCAGCGCCAGGCGGTGCCCTGCCTGCGCCCGCAGAACCCGCTGGTCGGCACCGGCATCGAGCGCACGGTGGCGGTGGACTCCGGCACCACGGTGCAGGCCAAGCGCGGCGGCGTGGTCGACTACGTGGACGCCAACCGCATCGTCGTGCGCGTCAACGAGGACGAGAACGTCGCCGGCGAAGTCGGCGTGGACATCTACAACCTCACCAAGTACACGCGCAGCAACCAGAACACCAACATCAACCAGCGGCCGATCGTCAAGGAGGGCGACGCCATCGCCCGCGGCGACGTGATTGCCGACGGCGCCTCGACCGACCTGGGCGAACTCGCACTCGGCCAGAACATGCTGGTCGCCTTCATGCCGTGGAACGGCTACAACTTCGAGGATTCGATCCTGATCTCCGAGCGCGTCGTCGCCGAAGACCGCTACACCTCGATCCACATCGAGGAGCTGAACGTCGTCGCCCGCGATACCAAGCTCGGCCCCGAGGAAATCACGCGCGACATCAGCAACCTGCCCGAAAACCAACTGGCGCGGCTGGACGAGTCGGGCATCGTCTACATCGGTGCCGAAGTCGCCGCCGGCGACGTGCTGGTCGGCAAGGTGACGCCCAAGGGCGAGACGCAGCTGACGCCGGAAGAAAAACTGCTGCGCGCGATCTTCGGCGAGAAGGCAAGCGACGTGAAGGACACCTCGCTGCGCGTGCCCTCGGGCATGAACGGCACGGTGATCGACGTGCAGGTCTTCACCCGCGAAGGCATCGAGCGCGACAAGCGCGCCCAGCAGATCATCGACGAGGCGCTCAAGCGCTATCGGCAGGACCTGAACGACCAGTTGCGGATCGTCGAGGGCGATGCCTTCCAGCGCATCGAGAAGATGCTGCTCGGCAAAGCCGCCGCCGGCGGCCCGAAGAAGATCGCCAAGGGCACCGTCATTACGCGCGACTATCTGGAGTCGCTGGAGCGTTACCACTGGTTCGACATCCGGCTGGTGGACGAAGTCGCCTCCGCGCAGCTGGAAGGCATGCGCGAGTCGATCGAGGCCAAGCGCCGCGCCTTCGACCAGGCCTTCGAGGACAAGCGCAAGAAGCTCACGCAAGGCGACGAACTGCCGCCGGGCGTGCTCAAGATGGTGAAGGTCTATCTGGCCGTCAAGCGGCGCCTGCAACCGGGCGACAAGATGGCCGGGCGTCACGGCAACAAGGGTGTCGTGTCGCGCATCGTGCCGGTGGAAGACATGCCGTACATGGCCAACGGCACGCCGGTCGATATCGTGTTGAATCCCTTGGGTGTGCCCTCGCGGATGAACGTCGGCCAGATTCTGGAGACGCACTTGGGCTGGGCCGCCAAGGGCCTGGGGCACCGGATCGGCGAGCTGATCGACGGGGCCAAGGTCGCCAAGCTGCGCGACTTTGTGCGCGAGGTCTACAACCGTTCGGGCAAGCCGGAAGAGATCGACGCGATGTCGGAGACCGACCTGCTGCAACTGGCCGAGCGTCTGAAAAACGGCGTGCCGTTTGCAACCCCGGTGTTCGATGGCGCCTCGGAGTCCGAGATCCGCGCGATGCTCGAGCGCGCCTATCCGGCGGAAGTCGCCGAGCGGCTGGGCCTGACCAAGACCCGCACGCAGGCCACGCTGTCCGACGGCCGCACCGGCGAGGCGTTCGAGCGCACGGTTACGGTCGGCTACATGCACATGCTGAAGCTGCACCACTTGGTGGACGACAAGATGCACGCGCGCTCGACCGGCCCGTACTCGCTCGTCACCCAGCAGCCGCTGGGCGGCAAGGCGCAGTTCGGCGGCCAGCGCTTCGGCGAGATGGAGGTGTGGGCGCTCGAGGCCTACGGCGCTTCCTACACGCTGCAGGAGATGCTGACGGTCAAGTCCGACGACGTGAACGGGCGCACGAAGGTCTACGAGAACCTGGTGAAGGGCGAGCATACGATCGACGCGGGCATGCCCGAGTCGTTCAACGTGCTGGTGAAGGAAATCCGGTCGCTGGGGATCGACATCGATCTCGAGCGCAACTGAGAGCGAGGAGCTGAGCGATGAAAGCACTGCTCGATCTGTTCAAGCAGGTCCAGGAAGAGGAACACTTCGACGCGATCAAGATCGGCATCGCGTCGCCGGAGAAGATCCGGTCCTGGTCCTACGGCGAGGTCAAGAAGCCGGAGACCATCAACTACCGCACCTTCAAGCCCGAGCGCGACGGCCTGTTCTGCGCGAAGATCTTCGGGCCGATCAAGGACTACGAGTGCCTGTGCGGCAAGTACAAGCGCCTGAAGCACCGCGGCGTCATCTGCGAGAAGTGCGGCGTGGAGGTGACGCTCGCCAAGGTCCGCCGCGAGCGGATGGGCCACATCGAGCTGGCGTCGCCCGTCGCTCACATCTGGTTCCTGAAG
>JAJTHJ010000122.1 GCA_021298875.1 Burkholderiales bacterium
CGGTGGTTCCCACCGCCTGTGGCGACGACGATCATTTCGCGCTCGGCTTTGGTCAAGCCGCCATCCTTTTCCATCAGCGCGTCGTGGTAGGCGAAGAACGCGCGGAACTCGGCCGGCCGGTGCGCAAGTGCCAGAAACACGTTGGGTACGAAGCCGGACTTTTCCTGCACAGCGAGAATGCGGTCGCGCACGTCGGCGGGCAGGTCGGCCAGCGCGGGCACCGGAAAGCGGCTGATCGTCATGCGGAAGTCTCCTCGGCCGTGCGGCCGAACTGGATCGCGTGCAACTGCGCGTAGATGCCGCCGCGGGCCAGCAGCTCGGCATGGCTGCCGACTTCGGCGATGCGGCCGTGGTCGAGCACGACGATGCGGCTGGCGGCCTGGATCGTCGACAGCCGGTGCGCGACCACGAAGCTGGTGCGGCCACGCATCAGCGCTTCCAGCGACTGTTGGATAAATCGCTCGGACTCGGAGTCGAGCGCGGAGGTCGCCTCGTCCAGCAGCAGGATCGGCGCGTCCTTGAGGATCGCGCGGGCAATCGACAGTCTCTGCCGCTGGCCGCCGGAGAGCTTGGTCGCGTTCTCGCCGATCCGCGTATCGAAGCCCTGCGGCAGCGACTCGATGAACGGCAGCAGATACGCCGCCTGCGCCGCCGCGCGAATCTGCGCCGCGCTCGCGCCGCGCGCCGCGCCGTAGGCGATGTTGGTGGCGATCGTGTCGTCGAACAGCACGACCTCCTGCGACACCAGCGCAAACTGCCGGCGCAGGCTCGCCAGGGTGAACTCCGTGAGCGGCACGCCGTCGATCAGGATCTGCCCGGCCGTCGGCTCGACAAAGCGCGGCAGCAGGTTGACGAGCGTGGACTTGCCCGAACCGCTGGCCCCGACCAGGGCAATCGTTTCTCCCGGCGCCACCTCCAACGTCGCCTCGCGCAAGGCCGCAGTCTCCGTCCCCGGGTAGCGCACCGACACGCCGCGCAGCGCCACCGCGCCGCCCACGCGGCCGGCCTCGTGCGTGCCGGTGTCGGCTTCGGCCGGCTCGTCGATCATGCGGAAGACACTCTCCGCGCCGGCGGCCATGCGCGCGACGGGGCCGTTCATCGCCGTGATGTGGCGGATCGCCGGCAGCATCAGCAGCATCGCCGAGATGAAGCTCACGAAGCCGCCGAGCGTTTGCGTGCCGGCCTTCATCTGCACCAGCGCCACCGCGACGACGATCGCCAGCCCGCACATCGCGGCGATCTGCGTCAGCGGCGTTCCGGCGGCCCAGGCCACTTGGATGCGCATCGCCAGCCCTTGCAGGCGGCGGTTGACCGCGGCAAAACGGCCCGCCTCGTAGGCGTGGCCGTCGTAGACCTTGATCACGCGCTGGCCCTCGTAAGCCTCCTTGACCACGCTGGTCATGTCGGCCATCGCTTCCTGGTTGCCGGTGGACAAGCGCCGCAGCCGCGCGCTGGTGAACCGCAGGATCAGCGCGATCGGCGGCGCAATGACCAGCACCACCAGCGTCAGCTGCCAGTTGCGCCAGACGAGCAACCCGAGCAGCGCGATCACCGTCAACACATCGCGCACCAGCGTGGTCGCGACTTCCGCCGCCAGCGCGAGCGCGTTGGACGCCTCGTTGACGAACTTGGACAGCACCTGCCCGCTGCCCAGCCGCTGGTAGGTCGCTGCCGGCCAGCGCAGCATCCGCTCGAACATCTGGCCGCGCAGTTCGACCAGCACCGCCTGCGAGGCGCGTTGCAGGAAGTACGCGCCGGCAAAGGTCGAGGCGCCGTGCACCAGCGCCAGGCCGATCAAGGCCAGCGGCGCCAGCCACGCGGCGTTGGCTTGCTCCTGGTAGAAGGCGGGATCGACGATCTTGCCCAGCATCAGCGAGATCACCGGCGCGGTCGAGGCCGACACCGCCATCGCCAGGACCGCCAAGCCAATCCACCGCTTGTGCGCCGGCAAGTAGCCGCGCAGCCGCCGCAGGCCCGGGTCGTTGAGCAGCGAAACCTTGGGGGAAGCGGACATCGGAAGTCAGGTGGGTACGCGACGGCGACCGCGCTGCACACGCCCCCTCCCCTTCAAGGGCAGGGTTGGGGTGGAGATGGGTTGCGCGACGTGGACTTCGCAACCACCGCCCTCCCCGCCTCCCCCTTGAAGGGGGAGGAGTCTTTTCTCGCGTGCAGCAGTTCGGAACGGCCGAAACGGGCCGTAGTGTAGGCTGTCCCGGCCGTGAAACCCGCCTGCGAAACGGTCGTCGTCCGCCTGCCAAACCACGTCGGCGACGTGTGCATGGCGCTGCCGGCGTTGCGCCTGCTAACCGGTGCAGGCCTGAGCGTGGTGATCGCCGGCAAGCCCTGGGCGCAGTCGCTGCTGGCGGGCATGGGCTGGGACTTCGTGGCGCTGGAAGGCCGCGTCTGGGCAGACGCGCAGCGGCTGCGTGCCGCAGCGCGCACACACGAGGCGCGGCGGGCGCTGGTGCTGCCCAACTCCTTGGGTTCGGCGCTGGCCTGCCGCCTGGCCGGCTTGTCGCCCGCGGGCCTGGATACCGATGCGCGTGGGTTGCTGCTCGCGGTCAGGCTGCCGGCGCCGCGGGCCGCGCACGAGGTGGAGCGCTTCTTCACCGCTGCGCGCGGAGCGCTCCGCGGCTGGGGCTATCCGCCACCCGCCGACCAACCGTTACTGCGACTCGGTTTGAAGCTCACCGACGACGACCGCGCCACCGCCCGCGCGGCACTGGCGGCGGCGGGCGTGCCACGGCCGTTCGCGCTGCTGGCCCCACTCGCCCGCGGCACGCATCACGGACAAGCGAAGCACTGGCCGCACTTCGGCGTGCTGCCGCGCCTCTTGGCCGAGCGCGGTTTGGCGACCGTGGCGGCCCCGCCCTCCGACGAAGTCGCCGCCACGCGCGCGGCGCTGCCTGATGCGGTGCTGCTGCCGCCGCTGCCCTTGGGCGTCTTTGCCGCGCTCGCGGCCGAGGCGGCACTTGTAATCGCCAACGATTCTGGCACCAGCCACGTAGCCGCCGCGGTCGGCGCGCCGCAGGTGACTATCGTCGGCGTCACCGACCCGGCGCGCACCGGGCCGTGGTCGCCAGCAGCGACCGTCGTCGGGCGCGAGGGTGCTTGGCCGACGGTCGATCAGGTGACGGTGGCCATCGACGCAAAGCTCGCCGGCACGTAGCCCGGATGCAGGCGCGCATGCGCCGGAATCCGGGGACGGAATTGCGTGTCCGTACGGCCCCGGACTCCGCTGCGCTTCATCCAGGCTACGGCCCATGCACAGCGCATTACCGGCCTGCCCGCCGTCGTCCGCGCACGAAATTCCGATGATCGTCAATCCACGTAGCGCAGTTCCACCCGCGCCACGTTCGGCTGCACGCGCAGGTCGTCGAGCAGCCGATCTTCGGCGCGCACGCGCCAGTCGGCGGACAACGCAATCTCCGCGCGCGCCGCGCCGTTGCAGTAGCCGAGCACGACCGAGCAGCCGAGGGCGGCGCTGCCGTTGCTGGCTCGGTACGGCTGCAAGGTTTCCTGCACGCGCTTGAACTCGGCGCTGCCGGCACCCGGCTTGAGCTCGATCCGCAGCGCGGCCTGCGCCTGCGCGCGCGCTTCGGTGAGGTCGCTCACGTCGTCGGCCGAGATCGACAAGCGCTGGTTGAACTCGTCGTAACGCACGCGGCCGGTGACGAAGACCAGCGTGTCCTCTTTAAGCAGCGCGCGCTTGCGGTCGAAGAGTTCGGCAAACACCATCAGCTCCAGCGCCGCGCTGCCGTCGTCGAGCACGATGACGCCCATCCGCCCGCGCCGCGTGTTCTGCGTGCGCGCGGAGACGATCACGCCGGCCAGCTTCACACGGTCGCGCGCGTCGCGTACGTCGGACAGCCGCGTGGGCGCCAGCCGCCGCGCTTCGGCCTCCCACTCGGCAAAGAGATGCCCGCTGAAGTAGTAGCCGAGCGCGAGTTTCTCGTTGGCCAGGCGCTCGCGCTCGCTCCACGGTTTGGCGGGCAGGTAGTCGAAGGCGGCGTGACCGCCGTCGGCCGGCCCGCCGAAGAGGCTCGCCTGCCCCGCGCTGGCCGCCGCCGACTCCGCAGCGTCGAGCGCACGGCCCACGCTGGCGAGCACGCTGGCGCGGTCGGCGTTCAGTTTGTCGAAGGCGCCGGCGCGCACCAGCGCCTCCACCACGCGGCGGTTGACCTGATGCCGGTCCACCCGCGTGCAGAAGTCCAGCAGATCGGCAAACGGCCCGCTGCGGCGCGCGGCGACGACCGCCTCGACTGCGCCCTGCCCGGTGCCTTTGATGCCGCCCAGCCCGTAGCGGATGGTCTTGGCGTCCACCGGCTCGAAGCGCCAGTGGCTCCGGTTGATGTCCGGCGGTTGCAGCGTCA
>JAJTHJ010000045.1 GCA_021298875.1 Burkholderiales bacterium
AGCAGTGGCCTCTCGGCTGATGCCGCTACGGTCCCGCATGCTCGACTGGGGCAGGGCACGCACTTCGTGTCCGAAGCTTGACGTGTATCTCCAGGCCTTTCGGCCGCCGGCTTTCAGGAGTTGAGTCCGGTGCGTGCGCCCAAGGGTACGGGCAGGGGCGATGCGGTGTCGGGCATCAACCGGGCTGACTCAGCCAGCGTATGCGAAAAGGATACTGCGCCAACGTATTTCCGAGCGCAACCGCAACGGTCGACTGCGGCAGGTACACGTCGGCCAAGCATTCGCCACTTGTCTCAGCATTGCGGTCAATATTTGGTCGGCTGTGGGGGCGTCGCCGTGCCCGCGGCGTGAAGTCATCATGAGATACAGGCATGGCCTCGCCGGCCAGTGATCCGGATGCCGCCTACCAGCGCAGCGCCCTGGTGCCGAGCAGCGCTCCGGCCGCTGCCGGGATCAGCATGCCCAGCGTGTACCAGACCATCACAAACGGTGGCGACAGTTCGATGCAGTAAAGCGCATAGCCGAGCGCACCGACGCTGCCGGCGACCAGCCCCGCGGCGAATCCCGCCGCGCGCGGACGCACCGGAGCCAGGCCACGCATCGCCCACAGCGCCGCTGCCAGCGCCGGAAGCGACAAGGCCGCCCCACGAAGCGGACATGACGCCCATGAGCCGCCGAGCAGCATCGCCAGCCGCTCGGGTTCGGGTGCCCGTGCCAAGACGATCGCTGCCAGTACCGCCATCGCAACGAACACGGCGATCAGCAGCCACACCGCGCGGCGGGTCGACGCCCCCGGGCGAGATATGCGATCGGCGAACCAGAGCGCAGCGAGCAGCACGCTGGCCATGTAGCCGAGCTTGGCGACCAGCGGCCCGCCCATGTCGGCAAAGCCGACGTTGACGCCCAGCAGAACGATGGTGGCCACGACGCTGGCGATCGATCCGGCCAGGACGGCGGCGATCAACCGCGTCTCGACCCTGCGGCGCGGCGCCGGACCGGCTTCGCGTGCGAGAAGGTCCACCAGTTGCGCTGTTCTCATGACTGTCCCCGGATCATGGCGGCCAGACGCTTCAGGCCCCGGTGAACGTTGACCTTTACCGCGGACTCGCTCACCCCGGCAATGCGGGCCGCCTCGGCGACCGACAGCCCGTGCAGCCGGGTATCGACGATCGAGCGGCGTTGCGCCTGAGGCAGCGTGTCGAGCAGCGTGGCCAGGTCACGGCTGGTATCAGTTTCATCGTATACCGGCGGATGAAGTGACTCGGGCAGTTCATCGAATGACTCGAGCAGGTGCTCGCTGCGGCAGCGGCGGCGCCACAAGTCGAGCAGCTTGTGACGGGCGATGCCGTGCAGCCACGCGGTCACTGGAATGCTTGGGTCATAGGTGCCGCGCTGCAGGTGCAGCGCGAGCAGGGTTTCCTGCACAACATCCTCCACTTCGTTCGCTGCGCCGCCCATGCGCCGGCCAAAGTAACCACGCAGGCGGCTAGCCATCAGGCCGAGGGCAGCGCGATAGGCGGCGTCATTGCCATCCTGCGCGCTCAACCAGAGCGGCCGAAGCTCAAGTTCGAAATCCTCCCGCACCGCGGCTCCTGCACTGCATGTTAGTTCGCCGACCAGGTCCGATCGGTTACATCGACGCGAAAAAATCCCGCGCCGACTGTAACCGAACGACGGCACGACGCGAACTAGTGCTGGAATGCGCGCGACGAGCGCTGAGGGCTGCGCCGCGCAGCCCGCAAGTCCATTCCCCGAAACCTTCACACGAGAGACCGCCCGATGAAACTCACCAACCTGTTCCTGTCCGCCCTCCTGTTCTGCGGCGCCAGCCTGGCACATGCCCTGGACGTCAAGCCGTTCTCGCAGGAAGCGCTGGCGGCGGCCGAAAAGTCCGGCGCCCCGGTCGCGCTGCACTTCCACGCCGACTGGTGCCCGACCTGCCGCGCGCAGGACAAGGCCCTGCAATCGCTGAAAAGCGAAAAGGGCCTCGACCTCACCGTCCTGACCGCGAACTACGACACCGAGACGAACCTCAAACGCCGCTTCAAGATCAACACCCAGGCGACGTTTGTCGTGCTCAAAGGCCAGACCGAAGTCGCACGGCTGGTGGGCGACAGCAGCGTCGAGAAGATCCGCGGCGCACTGAAAGCCGCGCTGTAACCGCGGCCGGCCGATGTCGATCGCCCTCTCGTTGCCGCAGTTGGGGCTCAGCGTGGCGGCAGGCAGCCTGACCACGCTGTCACCCTGCGTGTTTCCGTTGCTGCCGCTGGTGCTGGGTAGTGCGCTGCAGGGCAATCGCCTGGCACCGGTGGCGATGGGCGCCGGCATGATCCTGTCGTTCGCCGCGATCGGCATGTTGCTGGGCGCGCTCGGTCCCGTACTCGGCATCGATGGTGGCACGGTGCGCACTGCCGGCGCGCTGATGCTGATCGGCTTTGCGCTGGTGATGCTGGTGCCCGCGCTGGGCGATCGTTTCACCCGCTGGATGTTGCCGATCGCCAGCAGCGCGAGCGCGGCGTCGTCCAGGCTGGACAGCGGATCGCTGGTCGGCGCGCTGTTGCTGGGCGGCGTGCTGGGCCTGGTCTGGAGCCCGTGTTCCGGACCCCTGCTCGGTTCGGCGCTGACGCTGGTCGCAAGCGAAGGCGGCATCGCGCGCGGTGGATTGGTGCTCGGGGTATTCGGTCTTGGTGCCGCGATCCCGCTGG
>JAJTHJ010000362.1 GCA_021298875.1 Burkholderiales bacterium
CCGGCCGCGCGCTGCTGGCGCACGAGCTCGCGCATCTGCGCCAGCAGGCGGTGCGGGGCCGCGCCTTCCTGGCCTGTCAGCAGCGGCCCGATCTGGCGCCCTCGCAGCCGGGCGAGATCGTCACCGAACTGCGGCCGGGGCTGATCCAGCGCAGCGGGCGCGGCTATCTGCGGCTGATCGCCGGCGGCCGGGAGTGGCTGCGGCTGGAATGGAATCCGGCGCACACCACCGCACCGGAGGTCACTTTTGCCGAGACCGAGCGCTCCGGCGGCCGCGGCTACGGCCTGCGCGTGCTGGCCGATTACGAGGTGCATTGCTGGCTGACCCGTGCAGTGGAAGCCACCGACACCACCTCGATGTACCGGCTCTTTTCCTACGACCTGCGCTTTACCGGCACCCTGGAAGTCGATGGCCACGAGGTGCCGCTGCCGTACCGGCACCGCGAGTTCTACCGACCCGAGCGCTCGGTGGAATTCGAGGAGCGGCCGCTGCCGCTGACGCCACCCACGCCAGAGTCGCTGGAGCCGCTGGCCGATGCGCCGGCGCCCACCACGGCGCCCGACCAGTTGCAGCACGCGCAGGAGCAGGCCCGCGAGCAGGATCTGATCCGCGGTCACCCGGCCTTCGACAGCCGCGCCGAGATGGAGGCCTATATCGCCGCCCATCCGGAAGAGTCCTTCATCGGCATCGGTACCACCTTTGGCCGCTTTGTCGCCCGGCGAGTCAACGAAGCCGAATTGCAGCGGCTGGCCGGGGCGCTGCGCAGCGACCCCGACCGCCTGCCCGAAGAGGCCTGGGACGCCGAGCGCCACCGCAGCGCCTGGAGCGTGACCGGCATCTACCAGCAGGGCCATGCGGTCGATCTGGAAGTCTTCGCCAACCGGTATTACAGCGAAGACATCCAGGCCGAGATCGGCCGCGAGGGCGAGCTGGAAGAGGCCGAGATCTACCGCGTCGGCAGCCGCTCGTTCGGCCGCAAGACGCTCGACCACGATCAGGCCAGCGCGCGCTGGACCGCGCTGGATGAGATGCCCACCGCGACGCTGCGGCGGCTGGAGACGGAACCCGGCCACCGCTTCTACAAGCTGCGGGTGCGCGGCGCCGGCCGCCTGCACGAGATCGACGAGCAGTACTTCGAAGGCCGCGACGCCTTCAACCGCGAGATCGCGACCCGGCCCGATACCGGCTGGGTCGCGCTGTACAACGCAATGGTCGAGTCGCCGTCGGCCCCCGGGATCACCCGCTACCTGATGGCGCAACTGGACCGCGAGGGCCGCGCCACGCCGCTGGTGGCGCAGTTGACCGGCCGGCCGCAACTGGCCGAGGCGGTCAGCCGCCGCGTGTACTTCCACGTCGAGGACCGTGCGCAGCAACTGGCACTGCAACGGATCGAGGCCGGCCGCCGCCAGCTCGAGCCCTATGCCACCCGCAACGAGCGGATGCAGGCCTTCGTGCTCGGCTTTCCGGACATGAATGCCGAGCAGCGCAGCGAGGCCTTGCGCTTCCTCGGCGTACCGGCCGATCAGCAGAGCCATGTGAGCGAGATGCTGTCCACCCGCGAGGCGGCGTTGCGGGTCGCGCTCGGCCTGGAAGAGAGCGTCACCGAAGAAGAGTGGGAGACGGCGATGGCGGACAACACGGCGGCCGGCGGCGCGATCCGCACTACCGTCACCTACCGCGTGTCGCTGGAACAGATGATGCGCTGGGCGCAGGCCACGCTGGACGGCTATGGCCAGGCCGCCGCCCAACTGCAAAGCGGCGCAGTCAAGGCGCTGCGGCTGGAGGGCGAGCTGGGCACCGAGGTGCGGCGTGCGGTGTATCGCGAAATGGGCTTCCACCGGCTCGACCCGGCGGGCTTCCCGCACGGGCAGGAGACCGAGGGCTGGTTCCCCGATCCGCTGGACGCCGGTTCGATCGCCTTCACCTCGCTCGCCGAGCAGATGTACGCCAATCACGTGCGGAGCGAGGCCAGCACCGGCACCGTGCTGCACGTGCTGGCGGTCACCGCGATGGTGGTGGCCAGCATCGCGATGATCCTGATCGCGCAGGAGGCCGGGGTGGTCGCCGCCGGGCTGCTGTTCGCCGAAGGCTCGGCCGCGTTCGTCGCCACCGAGATCGTGGTGAGCGGCCTGGTGATGACCGCGCTGGCCGAGATGCAGACCCGCGTGCTGGAAGGGCGCTGGAGCGAGCCGGGCGAGGTCGTCGGCCACGCGGCGCTCAACATCGCCACTTTCGGCGCCTTCCGTTACCTGAACACCCTGCTGGCGGCCGGCGCGCGCTCGTTCGTCACCGCGCGGGTCGGTGGCGAGGAAGCCTTTGTCGCCTCGCGCGGTGCGCAGCGCGCGGCCGAGGCGCTGCGCATCGGCGGCATCGGCGCAACCTTCTTCACGCTCGGCATCGGCCAGCGGCTCGCCTCCGGCCAGGGCTTTTCCTCCTGGGGCGACTTCGCGTTGTTCGCCTACGAGAATCTGCTGACGCTGGCACTGCTGGAAGGCGGCGCCCATCTGGCGCGGCCGTTGATGACCGAAAGCGGCATCTGGGCACGACAGAACCGGCTCGGCGTCTTCGAGACCGAAATCACCGCCTTGCGCGGCGAGTCGCTGCGGCTGCAACGCGACCTCGCCTCGCTGGCGGCGCGGCCGCAGGCGGCCGAGCGCGACGCGCCGGCGCTGGCCGAGCGCACCACGCAGTTGCTGGAGACGCAGCGCGCGCTGTGCGAACGGTTGCGCGAGAGCTTCCGTACCCGCAGCGACGCGCGCGCGCTGGAAGCGCAAGCCGGCGCCGAGCTGCAAGCCATCGACGCGGCGCTGGGCGGCATCCGCCAGGCGCAGTTCCTCCGGGCACAGCGGATCACGCCGATCGAAGGTTCCGAATCGGTGTTCAGCTACGAAGGTGGCAGCGCCGCGGTCGAGCGCTTTCGCGAGTTCTACGGCAGCGAGCGGGTGCGCGCGGCCGAGGACGGGACGCTGCGGGTCGAGGTGCCGGGGCTGGAGACCGGCGAACTCGTGTTCGTGCCGGCCGAAAGCCTGGCGCCGCCGGTGGGCGCCCCCGCCGGCGCGGCCCCGACGGTACCGACGATCGTCGAGCGGCAGCTCGCGCTGCGGGCACGCCAGCAGGCGCTGCTCGCGCGCGCGCGCCGGCTCGGCGTCACCGATCCAACCTTGACCGCCATCAGCGCGGCGCGGCTGCAGGTGGCGCAGCGCACCCGGCCCGAGGCGCTGGACGCGGCCGAGCGGCTGATCGCCGAGGCCGAGCGGGTGGCCGGCGCGGAGATGGAAAACCAGACCCGCAACGTACTGGCCAATCTGCGCAGGCGGCTCGGTGCCCGCGCGATCGACCAGATTCGCGCCGGCGAGTTGGCCGGTGTGACCGACGCGGACCTCGCGGACGTGCTGTGGCAGGCGCGCGGGCTGAAAAACATGGGGGTGGCGCAGTTGCGGGCGCTGGTGTTCGCGGCGCGACCGGGCGAGCCGGCGATCGACTTTCCGCGGCTGCTGCGCACGATACGGAGCGGCGGCTTCAATGTCGCCGACCGCAACTTTGCGCTGGAGACCTTCACCCAGATGATGGAGCTGCGCATCCCTGGTGCGCGTCAGACGCTGGCCGACATGGCGCGCTCGACCGGCAGCTTTCGCGGCGGGCTGTTCGAGATGGAGGCGATCCGTTATCTGGGCGGCGTCGAGCAGGTGCGCGGCAGTCAGGTGCGGCGTGCGATCGGCGCCCGCGCCCGCGAGTACGACATCGAGCTCACCAACGGCACGCGGGTCGAGTGCAAGGACTGGGCGACCTGGGAATACGCGGAAGAAAGCCTGGGCGATCCGTTCGCGCGCGACATGCTGGCGCTGACCGACAACTTCGCCAACCCTGCCGGGATGCGCCGGCTGCGTTATCTGTTCCGCAGCCCGCCACCGCGCTCGGTGGAGAACATCCGGCTATTCCTGCGCGGCCGGCTTGAACGGCTGCTCACCGAGCGCGGCGCCGATCGGGCCACCCGCGACGCGATGCTGGCGGAGTTCGACGACTACCTGTTGCTGGTGGAAGCCCCGGACCTGCAACGCACGGGAGGTGTGCCGCTGCCCGACCCGCGGATTGCACCGCCGCCGGGGCCGCCGCCGCGGCGCGACGAAGACGACGAGGATGCCGGCACGGCCGGCAACTGACGGTTGCGACCGTCGAGGGAGCAAAGACGATGTCCAGGCTGGCCCAGGAAAGCCGCAGAGATCGCACCGGCAACCGGTCGCGCCGGCCGGACGCTGTATCGGGCGGGCGCGGCCTGCGCGGCACGGCCCCGGCAAGTGGACGCGCGCTACCCGCCGCGAGCAACGCAGCGGCGCCGAGCGGACCGTTTCAGTCGCTGCGCGCTCCCGGCCCGGGCGCAGCCGGCGCCTGCGCCTGCGGTGGCGGCGAATGCCTGCAATGCCGACGCAAGGCCCTCGGCCTGCAAGCCAAGATGCAGGTGGGCGGCGTTCACGACGAGCAGGAGCGCGAAGCCGACCGTGTGGCCGCGCAGCTATTGCAGATGCGCACGCCCGACGCCGCCCATGGCGGCTGCGCCGACGGCCGCTGCGCCCCGGCCCAAGCGAGTCCGGCGCCGCGCATCCAGCGCCGCGCCGCGGGTGCCGACAGCGCGCCGGCGGCTGTAGCCAACGACTTCACGCGCCGGCTCGGCCCGGCGCAGCCGCTGGCGCCGGCTACGCGCGCGTACTTCGAGCCGAGAATGGACATGGACCTGGGCGGGGTGCAGGTGCATGCCGGCACCGAGGCGGCCCAGGCCAGCAGCAAAATCGGCGCGCGCGCCTTTACCGTGGGCAACCGCATCGCCTTCGGGGCCGGCCAGTACGCGCCGCAGATGCCGGCCGGCCGCGAGCTGCTGGCGCACGAGCTGGTGCACGTGGCGCAGCAGAGCAGCGTGATCCGCCGCAAGCCCGGCGATCCGCCCGCCCCGGTGCAGTCCACGCCGGCCGCGCCGGCCTCGGCCGACATCAAGGACGTGATGGCGTTTTACGCGCGGCTGCCGCCCACCGACATCAAGCAGTACTTCGTGGTGAGCGGCAATCATCTGTCGATCTACGGCAAGGACGGCAAGGCCCGCGACGGCTTCACCCTGCAACGGCCGGGCCAGTTGGAGGTCAAGGGCTATTACCTCGGCAATCCGTTCTTCGGCGCGGGCTGGGTCTGGATTTCGGAGAACGCCAAGAAGGAGCTCGAAGTCACCGGCCTGTCGAAAATGGGCATGGCCGAGCAGAAGAAGAAGACCCCCCAGGGCGAACTGCTGCGGCTGCTCGACCAGGAGCTGTACGTCATCGACTGGATCAAGGATGAGGACATCAAGCGCTTCTGGGAGAGGAAAGAGCAGGGTCTGATCGCGATGGCGGTGCTCAATACCCCGCTGAAGGAAGCCGCAGGTGGCGCCGGCAAGGAAGGGCCGGTGCTGAGCAGGAACTACCCGGACTGGTTCAAGGCGCTGAAGGCCAAGGTCGAAGAGAAGATCGCCGCCGACCGCAGCGCCGATAAGGCCAATCCCAACTTGCCGGACCGCATCTACTTTTACGGCTCCGACAAGGTACAGGCGCAGAAGGGCGCGGACGCCTGGACGATCGAGGTCGAGAAAGGCAAGCGCGAGGCCTATCTGACGGTGGTGAAGAAAAGCTGGGACGACGCGCCCGACAAGACCGTGTACGCGCAGCAGGTCGCGCAGGAGCTGTACAAGAAAGTGAAGCTGATGGCCGATGAGGCCCAGCTGCAAAAGGACGAGCAGAAGGAGATCGCCGAGATCGACGGCACCGGCGCCGCGAGAAAGAAAGGCAGCAAATGGGGCTGGGCCGTCGCGCTGAAAAAGCAGATCGAAACGCTGCTTGCCGCGCAGAAGAAGAGTGCGCCCGAGGCCAGGGAGTTCCCCGCCAAGCTGACGCTGGCCACCCAGGGCGAAGACAAGGCC
>JAJTHJ010000328.1 GCA_021298875.1 Burkholderiales bacterium
CGAAACCGGTGGCGCCGCGGGAGCGCCAGGCCTCGTCGGCATCGACCTTCATCGGGCCGCAGATGTCGATATGCGTCCACGGCGTTTGGCCCGCGAACTCCGACAAATAAAGCGCCGCGGTGATCGCGCCGGGCGCCACGTCGCCCATGTTCTTCATGTCGGCGACCACCGAATCCAGTTGTTTGCGGTAGCGCTTGTCCAGCGGCAACTGCCAGACCGACTCGTCGGTGCGCGCAGCGGCGGACTTGACCTGCGCCAACAACCCGTCGTGATTGGTGAACGCCCCGGCGATCTGGTCGCCGAGCGCCATCAGGCAGGCGCCGGTCAGCGTGCCGATGTTGACCACCGCGTCGGGCTTCAACTCGCAGGCGAGCACCAGGCCATCCGCCAGCGCCAAGCGGCCTTCGGCATCGGTGTTGTTGATCTCCACCGTCTTGCCGCCGCGTTGCGTGAGCACGTCGCCCATCTTGGTCGCCGAGCCGGAGGGCATGTTGTCGGTACACATCAGGTAGCCGGTGACCTTGGTGCGACAGCCGAGCGCGGGCAGTGCCAGCATCGCCGCCAGCACCGCGCCGGCGCCGGACATGTCCATCTTCATCACCGCGTGCATCGCGTCGCGCGGCTTGATGTTGATGCCGCCGGAGTCGTACATGATTCCCTTGCCGACCAGCGCCAGATGGCCGCGCGGCTTGCCGCCCTTGGGCGTGTAGGTGAGCTTGACCATCCGCGGCGGCTCGGTGCTGCCGGCGTTCACGCCAAGCAGGCCGCCGCAGCCCAGCGCCAGCAGCGCATCCTTGTCGTAGATCTCGACCTCCAGCCCGCGCTCGGCGGCCAGCGCGGCGGCCAGATCGGCGATCTTCGCGGCGGTCAGATGCGCCGGCGGCGCGTTGGCCAGGTCGCGCGCGAGGCGGCCGGCTTCCGCCAGCGCCTGCCCGCGTGCCGCGCCCTGCGCGGTGGCGTCCAGTTGATCGGCGCCGGCGAGCAGCGTCAGGCTCTGCAGCGGTTTCTCGGGCGTCCCGGTTTTAAGGACTTCGTAGCGGTAGCGGGCGAGCAGCGCGCCTTCGACCACCGCCTGCGCGGCCAGCTCCGGCTTGATCGGCGCGGCTTGCGCCAGCGCGGTGGCAATCCGGGCGTGGCGGACCGCGGCGCGCGCAAAGGCGGCTGCGGCATCGCGCAATGCGCTGGCGTCGAGCGCGGCGGCGCTGCCGATGCCGACCGCTATCGTCGTCGTGCCGCCGCTGGCCGGCAGCACCAGCGCCTGGCCGACCTTGCCTTCGAAGCCGGCGGCGGCGAGCGCGGCGCGATCCACACCCAGCGCGCGCGGCACCGGGCCGTCGATGGCGACCGCGATGCCGATGGCGGTCGCGTCGGCGGGCGCGTTGCGCGCGGCGTTCACCTCGATGCGTTGCGTGACCGACGGCGTTGGCTGGAAAACGGAGTTGGAGACGGCAGTGGGCATGGTGTGCTCTCTGGTTCGTGGGGGGGGCGGGGGCCGCAAATCGGACGTGGCGACGGATCATATCCGCAGCTGGCGCGTCCGGGCCGACCGGGTGTCGTTTTTTTTCGCAGAAGCGCGAGCCGACGCGAGAAAAGTCATCCGCGGGTCGCGGAGCCGCTGTATCGTTCGTCGTCGTCGTCCACGGAGGAGTCGCAAATGTCTGAAGCCGTCGCCGCGCCCAAGAGCGGCATGCAAAAAGTGCTCGACACGGTCGAGCGGGTCGGCAACAAGGTGCCGCACCCGGTGGTGATCTTCCTGATCCTGATCGCCGTGGTGATCGTGCTGTCGCACATCTTCTATCTGCTGGGCGTGGGCATCAGCTACGAGGTGATCAACCCGGCCACGCACGAGCTGGAAAAGGTGCGCACCGAAGCGCGCAGCCTGCTGACCGCCGAGGGCATCCGCTTCATGTTCACCGGCGTGGTGAGCAACTTCATGGGCTTTCAGGCGGTGGGCGTGATCATCGTCGCGATGGTCGGCGTGGGCGTGGCAGAGTCGGCGGGCCTGGTCAAGGCACTGATCCGCAAGCTCGTGATCGTCTCGCCGCCGTGGGCGCTGACGTGGATCCTGGTGTTCATCGGCATCATCTCCAGTATCGCCGCCGATGCCGGCTATCTGGTGCTGATCCCGCTGGCGGCGGCGGCGTTTGTCAGCGTCGGCCGGCACCCGCTGGCGGGTCTGGCGGCGGCCTTCGCGGCGGTGGCCAGCGTGTTCCTGGTCAACGTGATGATCGTGCCGATCGACGGCATCCTGGTCGGCATTACCAACGACGCAATTCATCTGCTCGATCCCAACAAGTCGATCGACCTGGCGTCCAACCTGTGGTTCTCGGCCGCCTCGACCTTGTTGATGACGGTGGTCGTCGTGATCGTCACTGAGCGGATCGTGGAGCCGCGGCTGGGCAAGTACACCGGCGACTACGTGGTCGAGGGCGAGAACGTGCTGACCGCCGACGAGTACCGCGGCCTGCGCTACGCCGGCATCGGCCTGCTGCTGGCCTTGGGGTTCGTGGGCCTGCTGACCTTCCCGCCCGGCGCGCCGCTGCGCAACCCGGAGACCGGCTCGATCATCGGCAACTCGCCGTTCATGAACAGCCTGATCGTCACTATCGCGCTGGTGTTCCTGGCCTCCGGCATCGGCTACGGCATCGGCGCCAAGACGATGAAGACCTCGTTGGACGTGATCAACGCGGTCCAAAAGGCGATTGCGAGCTTGAGCGGCCTCATCTTCCTGCTGCTGATCATCAGCCAGTTCCTCGCCTACTTCAATTACAGCAACATGGCGCCGCTGGCGGCGATCTCGCTCGCCGCCACCTTACAGCAGGCGAATCTGGACGCGGTGTGGCTGCTGATCGGCTTCGTGCTGGCGGTGTACATCCTCGATCTGATCATCACCGGCGCGATCCCAAAGTGGGCGATCTTCGCGCCGATCTTCGTGCCGCTGCTGATGAAGCTCGACGTGTCGCCCGAGGCCGTGCTGGCTGCCTACCGCGTCGGCGACTCGCCGATGAACGCGATCACGCCGCTCAATGCCTACTTCGCGATGATCGTGGTGTTCTGCCAGAAGTACGTCAAGGACGCCGGCGTGGGCACCGTGATCGCGCTGATGCTGCCCTATGTGCTCGTCATCGCGGTGGCGTGGATACCGCTCCTGGTGCTGTGGCAGTTGCTGGGCCTGCCCTGGGGAATCTAGGCAAACGCCGAACGAGCTACTGCGCTCCCCGAGCCAAACTCGGGGCGCTCGCTGCGCTTGTCCGGCGTTTCCGAATGCAACTCAACCGACAATGAACGACGGCCAACCGTCAACGGAGAACACCGATGAACATCACGCTGTCCACCACCCCCGCCGCAACTACCAAGACCGGTACCCTCGTGCTCGGCGCCTTCGCCGATGGCACGTTCCCGGGCACCACCCAGGCGATCGATGACGCCAGCGGCGGCAAGCTCGCCACCATCGTCAAGCGCGGCGATCTGGACGCCAAGACGGGCTCCACGCTGCTGATCCCCGACCTGCCGGGTGTGGCAGCCGAGCGCGTGCTGCTGGTCGCGCTCGGCAAGCGCGCTGAGCTGGACGAGAAGGCCTACCGCACCGCGCTCGCCGCTGCCGGCAAGGCCTTGGCCTCCGGCGTGGCGGAATCCGCGGCCGTCACGCTGGCCGAGCTCGACGTGCCCAACCGCGACGCCGCGTGGCGCCTGCGCACCGCAGCGCGCTTGCTGGCCGATGCCGCCTACGTGTTCGACGCGCCGCGCAAGGAGCCTCTGTCTAAGCGCGGCGCGAACGCGGTGACGCTGCTCGGCATTGAGTCAAGGGCGGAGCACGCGCTCGCGGTTGCGCAAGGGTTGGCGGTGGCCGAAGGGATGGCGCTGACCAAAGACCTCGGCAACCACGGCGGCAACGTCTGCAACCCGGCCTACATGGCCCACACGGCAAGCGCGCTCGGCAAGGAATTCGGCTTCGAGGTCGAGGTGCTCGAACGCGCCGACATGGAAAAACTCGGCATGCATTCGGCGCTGTCGGTCGGGCGCGCGTCGCTGTCGCCCTGCAAGTTCATCGTGATGAAGTATTCGGGTGGAGGTAGTGCGAAGCCGATCGTGTTGGTCGGCAAGGGCATGACCTTCGACACCGGCGGCGTGTCGCTCAAGCCCAGCGCCAACCTCGACGAAATGAAGTACGACATGAGCGGCGGCGGCACCGTGATCGGCATGTTCAAGACCGTGGCGCGCCTGAAGCTCCCGCTCAACCTGATCGGCCTGGTGATGGCGGTGGAAAACATGCCCGGCGGCAACGCCAGCCGGCCCGGCGACGTGGTGCGCTCGATGGCCGGCATCACCATTGAGATCCTCAACACCGACGCCGAAGGACGCCTCGTGCTGTGCGACGCGCTGACCTATGCCGAGCGCTTCGACCCGGCCTGCACGATCGATCTGGCCACGCTGACCGGCGCCTGCGTGATCGCGCTGGGCGCGCACGCGAGCGGCTTGTACGCCAACGACGCGGCGCTCGCTGCGGAGTTGCTCGCCGCCGGCCAGGGCAGCGGCGACCGTGCCTGGCAGATGCCGCTGTGGGACGACTATCAACCGCAGTTGAAGAGCAACTTCGCCGACATGAGCAACCTCGGCGGGCCGGCCGCGGGTTCGATCACGGCGGCGCTGTTCCTGAGCCACTTTGCAAAGAAGTACAAGTGGGCGCACCTCGACATCGCCGGCACCGCGTCGGTGTCGGGCGACGCCAAGGGCGCCACTGGGCGGCCGGTGCCGCTGCTGGCGGAGTTCTTGTTGGCGCGGGCGGCGGGGTAGCTCGAACGAGAGCTGCTTGGCTCGTTGCCCGGAGCGGGCGCCAGCATCTGCGCGAAGTTGAAGTACCGACGCCCCCACCCCAGCCCTCCCCCGCAGGCGGGGGAGGGAGCTACCCCCCTCCCCTGCGAAGCGGGGGAGGGTTGGGGTGGGCGCGGTGCTCTTCGGTGCGGCAGGATTGCCCGGAGAACTCGCGCCGGTTGCGCGTAGCGGCTGAAGTCCCGCATGACCTCCACTACCGACCCCGCCGACCTGCTCGAGTTCATGCACAAGCTCGGGCAGGCCTATCTCGGCTGCAACGAGCAAACCGCGGAGATCGAAGCGCTGCTGCGCAAAATGGCGCGCGCCTACGGTATGCGCGAGGCGCGGGTGGTGGCTTTTCCCACCGGCGTGTTCATCAGCCTGCACGACGGCACCGCCGAGCGCACCACGCTGACCGACGCACTTGCCCGCCCGCTGCGGCTCGATCAGGTGGGCGCCATTTACGCGCTCGGCGCCCGCGCGGTCGAAGGCGCGATCGCCCCGCGCGCCGGCATCGACGAGCTGGCCGAAATCCTGCTGCGCAAGGAGCGCTTCGGCCGCATCGGGCAGATCGTCGGTCACACGATCATGGCCGCCGGTGTGGGCGTGCTGCTCAAGCCGACCTGGGAAAACATCGCCATCGCCGCCGCGCTCGGCCTGATTGTCGGGTTGGTCAAGGCGCTGCTGCCGGGCCGCACCGTGGTCGCGTTGCCGATGCCGGTGTTCGTCGCCGCGCTGGTGTCCTTCCTCGTGTTCTACGGGCAGCGGCACGGGCTGCCGGTGGAGCCGATCCACGCGCTGATCCCGCCCCTGCTCACCTATCTGCCGGGGGGCACGTTGACACTCGGCATGGTCGAACTCGCCTACGGCGACATGGTCAGCGGCGCCAGCCGGTTGATGACCGGCCTGTTGCAACTGGTGCTGCTCGCCTTCG
>JAJTHJ010000398.1 GCA_021298875.1 Burkholderiales bacterium
ATTTTTCCCTGAAATCCGTGGTTGAGCGGTACGGATGGTGCTGTTTGAAGGGATTGAACTTCCGACCCCCCCCTTACCAAGGGAGTGCTCTACCACTGAGCTACATGGGCTCAGAGGCTGTGAATAAATCTACTACGCGGGCCAATCTCGCCCCTGCGGTGCTCGCCGTACGCTCTTGTACGGGTGCGCTCCTCGGGCCGATCTTGGCCCGCTCGCGACGATTTCTTCACAGCTTCTTACTGTCCTTGGAGCGGGTGAAGGGAATCGAACCCTCGTCATAAGCTTGGAAGGCTTCTGCTCTACCATTGAGCTACACCCGCCTGCCTGCCCCGGATCGACGCTTCGCTCGCCCAGGAAAATCAATTGGTTACGTGTGTTGCTCAGCCTCTGTCGATGGTTTGTGGTGGAGGAGGTTGGATTCGAACCAACGTAGGCGTAAGCCAACAGATTTACAGTCTGCCCCCTTTAGCCGCTCGGGCACCCCTCCGCCGCAAGAGGAACCGCGGATTATCTTTGCTGCGGCGCGACTTGTCAAGCGCAGTGGATTTCGCCCGCCCATAACCAAGTAGAGCGCCCTCTCGACCACCGTTGCGCGGGGCGTTGGCGGGCACAAACTGCGGGGCATGCTGGGAACCCGACTCCGTTGTGGCTTCGACCTGAACCGCGTTCCGCTCGTCACGGAGCTGCCGCCGGCGCGGCGCGAGTTGATCGAGCGCCACCTGATCGCACTGCCGCCCGACGAACGGCGGCTGCGCTTTGCCGCCGCGCTGTCGGACGACGCGCTGCGCGCCTACGCGCGCTCGATCCGCTTCGACCGCGATGCCGCGTTCGGCGCGTTCGACGAACGGCTCGACCTCGTTGGCTTCGGCCATTTGGCGCTGGCCGGACCAGAAGCCGAGTTCGGCCTGTCCGTGCTGCCCTCCGCACGCCGCCAAGGGCTTGGTCTGCGCCTGCTGCTGCGGGCGGCCCGGCACGCCCGCGCGCTGGGGACGGACAGCTTCCTGATGACTTACCTGCCCGAGAACCAGGCGCTGCGCGAGCTGGCCAAGCGCGCCGGTATGCGGATCGAATTCGACGCCGAAGGGCCGCTCGCCCGCATGGCGCTGCCTGAAGCGGAGCCCGACGCACTGCTGCACGAGGCGGCCGACGCCACGCTCACCGGGCTGGACTTGAGCTTCCGCCTGGCCAACCGGTCCGCCAAGCAACTCACATCTGCTTGAACAAGTGCGTGTAGTTGCGGCTCACCTCGAGCTTCTCGGGGTGGTTGCGCAGCTGCACCAGCTGCCGGCCACGAAAGTCGCGCGTGATACCCGCGACCGCCTTGATGTTGACGATCGTCGCGCGGTGGATCTGCCAGAACTGTTCGGGGTCGAGTTCGTCGATCAGTTCCTTGATCGGCTTACGGATCAGCGCCTCGTAGCCTTCGGTCTGCACGCGGGTGTACTTCTCGTCGGAGGTGAAAAACAGCACCTCGGCCACCGGGATCATCCGAATCTGCTGGCCCATCGAGGCTTGGATCCATTGCAGGCGCTGGCGCGACGCTGCCGGTGCCGCAGCGCCGGGCAGATCGAGCCGCTCCGCCAGTTGCGCCAGCAGCGAGGAAAGATCGGCCGGCTGCGCGCCGAGACGCTTCTTCACTCTCGCCACGGTCTGCGCCAACCGCTCCGGCTCGGCGGGCTTCAACACATAGTCCACCGCACCCTGCTCGAAGGCCTCGACCGCGTACTCGCTGTACGCGGTAATGAAGACGATGTGGCAGGCATCGCCGATCTCGCGCGCCGCCTCCACACCGGTCATCCCCGGCATGCGGATGTCGAGAAAGACGAGGTCGGGGCGATGCTCGCGCACGAGGTCGACTGCCTCCTGCCCGTTCTTCGCCTCGGCGACGATCTGCAACTCGGGCCAGACCTCGGCCAGGCGCGCGCGCAACTGCTCGCGCATCAGGCGTTCGTCGTCGGCGATGACCGCGCGCGGAGCTTCGGCACTCATCCCGCGATGCTACGCTGGCTGCGCGGCGGCGGCTGCGGCGCTGTCGAGCGTGTACGGAACCTCGATGGTGGCAATGGTGCCGCTCGGCGTATTGGCATCGACCGTCAGCTTGGCGGTGCCGCCGTAGAGTGCGGCCAACCGCTCGCGCACGTTGGCCAGACCCACGCCCGTGCCCGGCGCGGAGCCGGCGCCAAAACCCAACCCCGTATCGGCAACCGTCACCCGCAACATGCCGTGCGCAATGCTGGCGCTCAAGGTAAGCGAGCCGCCTTCGGCCTTGGGCTCGAGGCCGTGTTTGATGGCGTTTTCCACCAGCGATTGCAGCATCATCGGCGGGAACTGCGCCGACCCCAGCCCTTGCGGCACGGTGATCGCAAATTGCAAGCGGTCGTCCATCCGCACCTTGAGGATTTCCAGATAGGCGCGGCACAGCGCGAGTTCCTTGCCGAGCGTGGTCGAGCCTTCTCGCATCTGCGGCAGCGCGCTGCGCAGGTACTGGATCAGGTTCTTCTGCATCTTCGAGGCGCGCGCCGGGTCGGTCTCGATCAGGTAATCGACCGAGGCCAGCGTGTTGAACAGAAAGTGCGGCTCGACCTGCGCCTGCATCATCTTCAGTTGCGCTTCGGCCAGCTGGCGCTTCAGGCCCTCTTCGGCGGCGGTCGCGCTGGCGGCTTGGGCGCGCTTTTCCGCCTTCTTCTTCGAGCCCATGGCCACCTTGACGACGATGCCGGTGACGATGAGCAGGAAAATGAACGACATCAGCCAGTCGCCGCTTTGCTCGCGGTACACGCGGGTGGAGCTGGCGACCTGACGGTCGATCTGGTCGGCGACGATATCCTCGACTTTGCTGCGGGCGGCTTCGATCGCCTCGGCGAGTTTCTCCGGGTCCTCGACCGCCGACGGCGGGATCACGACCGCTTTGGCCTCGGCCGCCGGCGGATCGGCGGCGGACTTCTCGGCGATGCGCAAGCCACTGCGGTCGATGGTGAGCGAGACCTCCTTGTCGCCGTCGTGCGAGCGCACCTGCAAGCCCTTGTCGGTGAGCTTCACTTCGGGCTCGTGCGCCTTGGGCGTGGCCGGCGTGGGCGGGGCAGGAGGCGCGGGCGGCGCATCGGGTGCGGCCGGCGGCGCCGGCGGAGCGATGCGTACGCCGTCCGGCCCGACCGACACCTCGACCCGCACCTTCTCGCGGGCATCGCCGGCGTCGACGACCATCACCGGCCCGCGTTCGAACAGCGCGCTCTTCAGAATCGCGCCGAAGATCAGCAGCAGCAACGACAACCCGAAGAACTTGAACCAGCCGATCGAGGCCAGCCAGTCGCCGATCCGCTGCCCCCAGTGGCGCAGCACCGGCGCGCTGGCGCATGCGCCTTCGGCGATGTCGGCGCCGGCGCGCTGCCAGCGGCTGGCGGGCGACTCGCCTGCGCCCGTGCGATTGGAATCGTTCATAAGCCCAGCCCGAAGTCCGTTTGCATCACGGCGCGCACTGTAGTGCCGCCCCACCACCGCGCGCGACCGCGCGGCGACAGACTGCGCAATTGAAGCCTTGGGCGGTAAATCGGCCGGGCGCTTACGCCATGCCAAAGGCGCGCAGCATCAGCGATGCCAGCAGCATCAACCACCCGGTCGAACTCAACCGCTCGGCCCAAGGGTTGGCACTGCGCAGCCGTTCGACGTCGCGCAGCAGTTTTTCGCGCGGCTTGTCGCTCTGGCTGGCGGTGACCATCGCCCGCACGAACGGAAACTGCGTCATCAGCGACAGCATCAGGCAGGTCACACCAGCATCGCCCAGCGCGTGCGCAAAGCGGCCGGCTTCGAGATCGACCAGCGCGAGCGCGCCCATCACCGCGCTCATCCCGAAGAAGATACGGCGCCAGAGCACTTCGCCGGGCGAAGGTGGGAGGTCTTTGCGAAATTTCATAAAGTCAATATGCGGGCGGGCGCGACACCGTTCAAGTCCGCGCCCGAGTACGGCCGGCGCCGCAACCGATGGCCGGCCGTTCCTGCGAAACTATGCGCCGCTCAGAACCGCCGCGCAAGGAGGCAGCCGATGAAATTCACTCCCTGGGAAAACCCGATGGGCACCGACGGATTCGAGTTCATCGAGTACGCCGCGCCCGACCCGGCTGCGCTAGGGCGCCTGTTCGAACAGATGGGCTTTGTCGCCATCGCCCGCCACCGCACCAAGAACGTGACCCTGTACCGGCAGGGCGAGGTCAACTTCATCATCGACGCGGAAGCCGACTCTTTTGCGCAACGCTTCGCGCGGCTGCACGGTCCGTCGATCTGCGCCATCGCGCTGCGGGTGGAGGACGCCGCGTTTGCCTACCGCCGCGCGCTGGAGCTGGGCGCCTGGGGCTTCGACTCCAAGAGCGGGCCGATGGAGCTGAACATCCCCGCGATCAAAGGCATCGGCGACAGCCTGCTCTACTTCGTCGACCGCTGGCGCGGCAAGGGCGGGGGCGCCGGCGGCATCGGCGACATCAGCATCTACGACGTGGACTTCGTGGCCCTACCCGGCGCGCAGGCCGCGCCGCGCGGCTTTGGGCTGACGACCATCGACCATCTGACTCACAACGTGCACCGCGGGCGGATGAAGGAATGGGCGGAGTTCTACGAGCGGCTCTTCAACTTCCGCGAGGTGCGTTACTTCGACATCGAGGGCAAGCTGACGGGGCTTAAGTCCAAGGCGATGACGAGCCCCTGCGGCAAGATTCGCATCCCGATCAACGAGAGCTCGGACGACAAGAGCCAGATCGCGGAGTACCTCGATCTGTACCGCGGCGAAGGCATCCAGCACGTGGCGCTGGCCACCGGCGACATCTACCGCACGGTCGAGGCGATGGCCGGCAACGGCGTGGTGTTCCAGGACACGATCGACACCTACTACGACCTGGTGGACAAGCGCCTACCCAGCCACGGCGAGCGGCTCGACGAGTTACGCCGGCTGCGCATCCTGATCGATGGGGCCACGCACCAAGGCGCGCCCAACGAGTTGCTGTTGCAGATCTTCACCAAAAACGCGATCGGGCCGATCTTCTTCGAGATCATTCAGCGCAAGGGCGACGAGGGCTTTGGCGAAGGCAACTTCCGCGCGCTGTTCGAGTCGATCGAGCTCGACCAGATCCGCCGCGGCGTGCTGGCCGATAAGACTCCCGCCTAGCGCCGCCATGCCCGTCGCCCCCGTCACCTACGGCGCCAGCGAGCGCCCGCCGCGCGGCGATTACTCGGCCGCGCGCGACGATTACAGCTGCGACCAACGCTGGGAGGCCTGCACACCCGCGGAGCACGCGCTCTACGCGCGCCTTTACGCGCGGCAGGTCGCGCAGATGCCGGGGCAAGCCTGCGCTGAGTTCGTCCACGCACTCGACCAACTGGGTGCGGCCGACCGCATCCCGCGCTTTGCGGAGATCAGCGAGCGGCTGCGCCCCAAGACCGGGTGGGAGATCGTCGCGGTGCCGGGGCTGATCCCGGAGCACGCGTTCTTCGCGTTCCTCGCCGCCCGCCGCTTTCCGATCACGGTGTGGCTGCGCCGGCCCGAGGAGTTCGACTACATCGTCGAGCCGGACGTGTTCCACGACCTCTTCGGCCATGTGCCGCTGCTGTTCAATCCCGTGTTCGCCGACTACATGCAGGCTTTCGGCGCCGGCGGGCTGAAGGCCGAAGGGCTGCACGCGCTGAAATATCTGGCCCGGTTGTACTGGTACACGGTGGAGTTCGGGCTGATCGACACGCCCACCGGCTTGCGCGCCTACGGCGCCGGCATTCTGTCCTCGGCCGGCGAGACGCGCTACTCACTGACCAGCTTGAAGCCGCAGCGGCTGGGCTTCGATCTGCAACGCGTGCTGCGCACGCCGTACAAGATCGACGACTACCAAGACACCTACTTCGTGATCGACAGCTTCGCGCAACTGTTCGACGCGACCGCGCCGGACTTCACCGCGCTGTATGCGCAGATCGCCGCTGCGGGCGACCTGCCGCTGAACACGCGACTGCCCGGCGGCCGCGTCTACGCGCCCAACGCCGCGAGCTAAATCGACGGCTGCGCCGACGACTGGCGCCGCGCGCGGCGGGTCGGCACGTTTTCTTCTTCCGGCTCGGTCTGTTCGGTCGGCGCCGTGGTCACCGAGCCCGGCTGGATCGGCGGCACCGGTGCCGCAGCCGGCGGCGGTGGCGGCGAAGGCACGAACACCGGCGCTGCAGGCAGTGGCGGCGGCGGCGGGACGACCCCCGGTGGCGGCGCGCGCTGCGCGGCGGCGGCGCCGGTTACCGTCGGCGCCGTCAACACATTGCCCTCGCGCGTGAAGCCCTGCGCGGGCGCGGCGGTAGGCATCGCCGCGGCCGGACGCGACGGGCCCGTGACCTGCTGCCGCGCACCATTGCTCTCGATCGTCACGCCGTCGGCGCGCACCTCGGCGAGCCGGCTGCCCGGTGCGATCTGCGCGCCGACCAAATAGGTACGCGCCGGCTTGCCGTCCACCACCAGCACGGCGGCAGAGCGGGCCCCTGCGGCGTAAACGCCAACGACCTGCACGTTGCTTGCCTGCGTCGCCGCCGCGGCCGTCTGCACCAAGCCGAACATGCGCGCCGCCAGCAGCGGATCGGCGTCGCGCGCCGGTGCCGCGGCCAGTGGCGGCGGAGCCGCGCTGGGCGGGGGCGTGGCGATGCGGATCGCCCAGTACGCGGCGATCGCACACACGACGGCCAAGCCCAACAGGTGCACGATCAGAGTCGGAAGCTTGGCGCGCATCAATAAGTTCCCTCGGAGAGCGCCGCTATTATGCGGCGCGATTCGGGCCCCGCCGGGCCAAGAGGTTGACATGCCGCAACGCTTGCACTCATCGCCGCGCCGCCGACGCGGTTTCACACTGATCGAGATCATGGTCGTGATCGCGATCCTCGGCATCCTGGCCGCACTGATCGTTCCGCGCATCGTCGGCCGCACCGACGACGCGCGCATCGCCGCCGCAAAGACCGACATCGCCACGATCGTGCAGGCGCTGAAGCTCTACCGGCTCGACAACGGCCGCTACCCGAGCACCGAGCAGGGCCTGCGCGCGCTGATCGAAAAGCCGACCAGCGAACCGCTGCCGCTCAATTGGAAGCAGGGCGGCTATCTGGAGCGCAACAGCGTACCCAAGGACCCCTGGGGCAAGGAGTACCAGTATCTGAACCCTGGCCAGCGCGGCGAGATCGACGTGTTCAGCCTCGGCGCCGACGGGCAGGCAGGCGGCGAGGCCAACAACGCCGACGTCGGCTCCTGGCAGCTTTGAGCTGGCGCCCCAGTCGGGGCGATGACCGATGCGTCGGGCACACGGCTTCACGCTGATCGAGTTACTGGTGGTGATCGTGCTGGCCGGCATCCTGATTTCGCTCGTCAGCATCAGCGTCGCGCCCGACCCGCGCCAGCAACTGGCGCGCGAGGCCGAGCGGGTCGGCCGGTTGCTCGCCACCGCGGCCGAGGAGTCGCGCATCCGCCAGCAGCCGATCGTCTGGGAGACCGATCTGCGCGGCTATCGCTTCTACCTCGAAGGCGCGGGCGAGCGACAGCTGATCGTCGGCGACGACCTGCTGCGCGAGCGCCGCTGGGAGCAGCCTTTGACCCGGCTGGCGCTGATCGAACCCGGCCGCGACGACAGCACGCGCGTGCTGCTCTCCGCCGATGCGCCGCCGCTGCGGCTGCCGCTGGCGCGCGAATGGGTGCAGGCGCCGCGCCGGGTGGAACTGAGCCAGGACGGCGCGCAGGTGGCGCTCGATCTCGATGAGTTCGGCCGTGCGCGCGTGGCTTTGCGCTAAGCCGCGCCGGCGCGGCTTCACCCTGCTCGAAGTGCTGGTGGCGCTGGCCATCATCGGGGTGGCGCTGGCCGCCGCATTGCGCGGCGCCCTGGCGCTGACCCAGGGCGCCGAAGAAGCGCAGCTGCGGCTGCTCGCCACCGCCAGCGCCGAGAACCGCTTGAACGAGTTGCGGCTGGCGCGCCAGCAACTGGAGCTGGGCGACAGCGAGTTCGACTGCTCCCAAGGCGGCGCGCAACTGCGCTGCCGGCAGGCGGTGAAGACCACTTTCAACCCGTTTTTCCGGCGCGTCGAAGTCCGCGTCTTCCGCGCCGACGACGAGGCGCGCAGCTACGCCGAGCTGATCGGCGTGCTGCCGACCAATCAATGACGGCGCCGGCGCACCGTCGCCGCGGCTTCACGCTGCTCGAACTGCTGATCGCCATCGGCATCCTGGCGCTGCTGTCGCTGCTCGCCTGGCGCGGCCTGTCCTCGCTTGCCGCCACGCGCGACCGGCTGGCGCCGCTGAACGAGGACTCGCGCGGGCAGTTGGCCGCCTTCGGCCAGCTCGCGCGCGACCTCGCGCAGGCCGCACCGACCGTGCCGCTGCGCCTGGCCTCACCGACCGTGCAGGTGCGCGGCGACGACGGCGGGCAGACGCTGCAAGTGCAGCGGCTGATCGCCGCGGATGTCACTGGCGCCACCCTGCTGCAGACGATCCTCTATCGCGAACAAGGCGGCGCACTCGTGCGGCAGAGCACGCCGGCCGCCGCCACCGTCGGCGGCGGCGACGGCGCGACGCTCGCCACCGTGACCCTGCTGCCGCAGGTCAAGAGCGTGCGCTTCCGCCTCTGGCGCGACGGTGCCGGCTGGGTCGAGCCGGGCGCGGGCGAGCCGGCGCCGGCTGCCCCCGGCGCAGCCGCCGCCAATCCGCCCGGCATTGAAGTCCTGATCGAACGCAGGGACGGCACCCAGCTGCGGCGCGTGTTGCTGGTGGGTTGAGCCACGATGCGCCCGCCCCGCCCCGCCCGCCCGCAACGCGGCGCCGCCGTGCTGATGGCGATCGTGATCGCCACGCTGGCCACGGTGCTGGTCGCCTCGCTCTTCTGGGGTCAGTTCGTGCTCCTGCGCACGGTGGACAACCAGCAACTGCTGGCGCAAAACCGGCTGCTGTTGCGCGGCGCGCTCGACTGGGCGCGCGGCGTGCTGCGCGAAGACCAGCGCGCCAACCCGCTGCGCACCGTGCTGACCGAGCCGTGGGCGCAGGGACTGGCGCAGACGCGCTTCGACCAGATCGGCGAGACCTCACCGCTGGCCGCCCGCGCCAGCATGGCCGGCAGCATCGAGGACGCGCAGGCCCGCTTCAACCTGCGCAACCTGGTCGACGGCAGCGGCGAGCCCAAGCCCGAGCAGATCGCCGCGCTGCGCAAGCTGGTGGCCCTGCTGGGCGGCAATGCCGCGAGCGCCGATCTGATCGTGCTGCGCATGCAACAGGCGCTGCGGCCGGCGACCGACGGCGACGCGGCCGACGCCCGCCCGCTGCCGCTGCTGCTGCCGCAGGACCTGGCGGGCATCGACGGCATCGATCAGGCGACCGCCGCGCGGCTCGCGCCGTACACGATCGTGCTCGACGAAAGCAGCACCACCGTCAACGTCAACACCGCGCCGGCCGAGGTGCTGGCCGCGCTGGTACCCGGCGCCAGCCTGGCCGACGCCCGCGCGTGGGTGGCGCAGCGCGAACGGCTGGGTTACTTTTTCGACATGGCCGACTTCGGCAAGTACCTGCGCACCGGCTTGACGGCCGGATCGTCCAGCCTGGGCACCTCATCGCGCTACTTTCTCGTGCGCGGGCAGATCAAGCTCGATCGCGCAGTCACGCAGATGGAGGCGCTGGCCAAGCGCGGCAGCGACGCCAACCAGCCGACGCGTTTGCTTTGGGAACGTGAGCTATGAAAAACAGCGAGCGCCTGCTCGTCTTCGTGCCGCCGCGCGGCGGGGCCGCGGCAGCCGGCCGGCCCGCCCTCGGCGCGCAAACGCCGCTGCGCTTCGTCGCCCTCGGCCCCGGCCGGCGCGAGGACGGCGCAGCCCCGGCGCCCCTGCTGCCCAAGGCGCAGCGGGTCGAGCTCTACTTCGACGCCGCCGACGTGCTGCTCACCACGCTCGACGCCCCCAAGCTCGCCGAGGGCAAGCTGCGGCTGGCGCTGCCCAACCTGCTCGAAGAACGGCTGCTCGGCGCCGTGGCCGACGCCCACTTTGCCTACACGCGCACGGACGACGGACGGCTGGCGGTAGCGGTGATCGACCGCGCGCTGCTCTCCCGCACCCTGCAAGTGCTCGACGACGCGCAACTGCGGCCGCGGCTGGCCGCCAGCGCGCTGTACCTGCTGCCCGCGCCGCCGCCGGACCAAATCAACGTGCGTGTCGACGACGGCCGCGGTCTGGCGCGCTGGGGTGCGCACGACGGCGTCGCGTTCGATTTCGACGGCGGCGCCGTGCCAGTGTCGTTGCAACTGGCGTTGCGCCAGACCGGCGCGCGGCAAGTGCAGGTGGGCGGCGCGCAAGCCGCACCGCTCGCCGCCGCGCTGGGCGTGGACGCGCGTACGGTGGCGCTCGCCGATGCGCCCGCCGCGATGGACGAGGCCATCAACCTGTTGCAAGGCGCCTTTGCTCCCGGCGGCCGGCTGGCCGGCTGGGCGAGCGGGCGCGGCGCGGTGTCCGGCAAGGCGGTGCTCGGATGGAGCGCGGCCGCCGCCGCGGCGTTTCTGCTCGGGCTGAACGTGTACTGGTTGCAGCTCGAGTCCGAAGCGCGCGCGCTGCGCGAGCAGGCGCTGGCCGCCTTCCGCGGCGCGTTTCCGGGCTACACCGCGCCGCCGGAAGACGTGGCGCAACTGGCTCGGCTGGCGGGCCGCGAGCTCGATACGCTGCGCGCGCGCGCCGGACTGACCGCGCCGGGCGACTTCAGCGTGCTCGGTAACCAGGCCGCGCAGTTGCTGGCCGCCGCGCCGGTCGGCGCCGTGGCCGCACTCGAGTTCCGCGACGGCGTGCTGCGGGTGAAGTTCAAGCCCGGGCAGCAGCCGGACGCCGCGTTGCAGGACCGCTTGCGCTCGCTCGCCGTGCAAGGGGCGCTTGACCTGCGCTGGGAAGCCGACGGCAGCCTGCGCCTGGCGCCGCTGGAGTAGCCGCGATGGATGCCTTGCTCCGTTTCTGGGCCGAACGCGCGCCGCGCGAACGGTTGATCCTCGGCGCTGGCGCCGCGGTGCTCGCCGCCGCGCTCGTCTACCTGCTGCTGATCGAGCCGGCCTGGCTCGGCAGCCGCCGGCTCGAACCGGCGCTGCGCACGCAACGCACGCAGGTCGCGCAGCTCGATCAACTGCTGGCCGAAGCGCGCACGCTGCGCGCCCGCGCCGCCACCGCCGGCATGTCGCCGGCCGAGGCGCGCGAGGCGATCGACAAGTCGCTCGCCGCCGCGGGCCTCAAGCCCACGCGCAACGCGCCGCTCGGCGACGATCTGCAACTGGCCTTTACCGACGTGCCGTACGCGGCCTGGGCCGGCTGGCTGGCACAGACCGAGCGGCAGACCGGCGCGCGCGCCAGCAGTGTGGTGGCGCGGGCCACGGCCACGCCGGGCCGCGCCGATATCGAGGTCACGCTGCGGCTGGCCGGCCGCTGACGCGCCGCCGCGAATGAAGCGCATCGCGCTCGGGCTGGGGTTTGCCGCGGTGGCCTTGGCCGCGGTGCTGGCCACCGTGCTCGTGGTCGCCCCGGCGCAATGGGTGGCGGCGGCGGTCGATCGGGCCAGCGACGGTCATCTGCTGCTGGCAGATGCGCGCGGCACGCTGTGGCGCGGCGACGCCACGCTGGTGGTCGCCGCCGGCCGCGGCAACGACGGGGTGCGCGCCGCGCTGCCCGACCGCCTGTCGTGGCAACTGGCGCCGGCGGCCTTGGCCACCGGCGGCGTCGAACTCACCGTCGCCCACCCGTCGGCCCTGAACCAGCCGCTGACGCTGCGGCGCGCCGCCG